>CAJWZI010000268.1 GCA_913049615.1 uncultured Alphaproteobacteria bacterium
CGTCATACCATCATTGTTATAGTTTTCCCTGTAATTGGCATCCAAAGGACCTTCGGCACAATCCAGACCAGTTGTACCTGGAAGCTCGTTACTATCTAGTTCAACCGCCGCCGTATCTCCGACCGTGCCCTCGTCATTGATGCCGTCGCTGGCGGCGATCGCCTCGCCCAAGGTATCAACTTGTGGATCGTTTACCAGATTGCCGTCTTCTATATTGGCCGCCTCGTTCACCCCGTCAGCATCGGCGCGTTCCAAGATCGGATTTCGTTCCAACTCTTGCTCCACATATTGGCTCAATTCTAAACTGCTCAATTGCAGCAGGCGGATTGCCTGTTGCAACTGTCGGGTCATGACCAGCGCTTGGGTCTGACGAATTTCTAGTCTAGCGCCAACTGCCAATACGATCGCTCCTAAAGCGAAAAGCGTTCGCCGAGGTATACCCGACGCACATCATCATGGCTAACCACGTCCGCCGGCGCACCGGAGGTTAGAACACGACCCTCGTGCAAGATATAGGCGCGGTCTATGATATCCAAGGTCTCGCGCACGTTGTGGTCGGTGATCAAGACACCAACGCCACGGTCTTTTAAATGCGAAACCAGATCGCGGATTTCCCCCAGGGCTATGGGGTCAATGCCGGCAAGAGGTTCATCCAACAGGATGAAGCTGGGATAAGAGGCCAGGGACCGGGCTATTTCCACCCTACGGCGTTCGCCGCCACTCAATGCTAGGGCCGGAGAGCGGCGCAGATGGCTGATGGAAAATTCGGCCAGCAAATCTTCCAATATAGCCTCTCGTCGCTCCTGGTTATCTTCCGCCAATTCCAGTGTGGCGCGAATGTTGTTTTCCACCGTTAAGCCACGAAAGATCGAGGCTTCCTGCGGCAGATACCCAACCCCCAGGCGGGCTCTGCGATACATGGGCCATTCCGTCACATCCGCACCATCCAGAAAAATGGAGCCAGTATCGGGAGACAGCAACCCAGTGATCATGTAAAAACAAGTCGTTTTTCCTGCCCCGTTTGGTCCCAACAAGCCGACGGCCTCGCCCCGCTGCACAACCAAGGAAACATCACGGACTACCGGACGCTTTCGGAATAGTTTCCCGATTTTCTCCGCACGCAGACCCTGACGTTCAGACACCAACCTTAGCGGATCGCTGTCGTCAGGACCGTCTTCTGATTCTATCACCTTTTCGCGGTGCATATGGCCTAGTTTTTTATCCCCCGTCATACAATTTTCTTTCAAACTAAAATAACAAACCAGGGTTACTAATCATTCTAGATTTCTGAGAGAATTTTGTGACAATTTTTACATGCTATTTTTTGGCATCCTTTTCTCGTTTAGGCGATACAAATCGAGCATGTACGCGCCCACCGCTGAACTGGCTTTGTCCCGTGGCTATATTCATGACAAGCTTATTACCCCGCAAAACGTTCGCGCCACGAGTCAGAATAACCGCTCCAGTCAGAGTCAAACGCTGCTTCGCCACTTCATAAATGCCAAGATCACCTTGAGCCGTTTCGGTGGCGGAAGAAACAAACACCTGATCGATTGCGTCAATACGGATAATGGTGCTGCCCGCTGTCACATCATTGGTGGTCCATTTCTCGGACGAGGGCCGGTACCAGACCTTCAACTGTTCCGCCCGCAGCTTGATGAGCCCCTGCTCAGCGATAACGTTGCCCGTGAAAATAGCCAGATTCTTGTCTTGCTGTATTTCCAGCTTGTCGGCGTTGATGTCGATGGGCTGATCGGACCTCAAGTCGCGAGGTGCAGATTGGCCCTGCGCCGTTACCGTGAGCAGCAAAGCGCAAACTAGGCCGGTGAAAATATTTCTTATCATAATTGTAAAGGCCGCGGTCATGATCTAGCTTCGCCTCTGCGCCACAATGCGCATTTTCACATTACCCAGAAACAGTAGTTTTTGGCCGAAATCTTCTATTTCCAAACGATCCGCTTTAATGCTCCCGAACGGGCCTTGGCCATTGACCGGAAGGGCAGAAACAGCCTTGCCCGATTTCAGGTCGATTTCCGCAATTCGGGCGTTGAACTCGTAACCTTGATCAGAGAATAGGTTAATAGCGCCCTCCAAACGGAGAAATTGATGCTGTTGATGATAGATGCCGTGATCCGCCATGGCGGTGAACCAACGACCATCAGCCATTGACATGTCAGCCTGTAACTGAACCAGAGAGATAAGGCGTTGATTCAACGGATCCTGCGTGGCGCTGTCAGCTGTCACTACAAAGGGCCGGTTTCTGGCATCCGTGCCCAGATACCTGGGGCGCAACATCGTCAATTCTGCATTACCGCCGTCGTCCGAGCTAACATAGGCCAAGTGAAACCCTGTTGCCTGCCGGAATTCATTAGGCCAAATCACCACTGCTAAAGCCAGGCCTAAGGCGAGCAATGGCAGCAGCAACTTCATCATGCCGACAAACCTGCTGTAGCTGGGTGAGGCGCTAGTGCGGCGGCGCGAAGGTTCGAATTCAAAACGGCGCCTTGGCGCCTGGCCATCAGCGAGACTTGGATCGTTCGCCGATATACCGGCCCCCTTCAAGGCCAGCCCCTATGCAATCCCGGCACGTAGGATGTCATGAACATGCAGAATACCGTGGATCTGGAGGTCGCCCGTCACGAACAAACAGGTGATCTTGTTGGCGTTCATTAAACCTAAGGCTTCCGCGGCTAGGGCTTCGGGCCGAATGGTCTTAGGGCCGGGGGTCATAATGTCAAAAGCGGTTTTACGCATCAACTCATCGCCCATATGGCGGCTCAAGTCGCCATCAGTCACGATCCCAATCAGGGCCCCCAAACCATCAACGACGCCGATGCAACCAAAGCGTTTTTCCGTCATAGTTAAAAGGGCTGCAGACATGGTGGTATCCGCAGTACAAACGGGTACTGCCCCACCTTTGTGCATCAAATCATCGACCTTTATGAATCCTCGGCCCAGACGGCCGCCGGGGTGGAGGACCTGAAAATGATCCGGCGAAAACCCTCGCCGGCCCATCATAGCGACGGCAAGGGAATCGCCCAAGCCTAGCATCATAGTGGTCGAGGTTGTGGGAGCCAAGCCCATTGGGCATGCCTCCACCATGGCTGGTAGAACCAGAGCCACATCCGCCGCACTGCTAAGCGTCGAAGGGGCCTTGCCGACCACGGCCAAGAGGGGGATCCGCCGAAATTTGGCATAAGCCACCAGGTCGTTCAGCTCGGCTGTTTCACCCGAATTGGACAGAGCCAGAACACCGTCATCCTGGCTTATCATTCCCAAATCGCCATGGCTGGCTTCGCCCGGATGCACGAAATGGGATGGCGTGCCAGTCGAGGCCAGAGTAGCGGCAATTTTGCGAGCGATATGGCCGCTTTTGCCCATGCCGCTGACCACGAGCTTGCCCCGAATACCCGCCAATAGATCCACGGCAGCGTCGAAGGAGTCATCTAGGATATCTGCTAACTTTACCAACGCATCGGCTTCCAAGTGTAAGACCCGCCGCGCCGCGTCACGCACATTTGCGGAATTCCGATTAATCACATTTATTTTCTTTTTTGCAGTCACCAATTAAGCCTCTGACAATACCGAATTTTACCGGGGTCATATCACAACCTGCCAGCTTAGCTGAAATTTTTCGTGAAAATCGTGCCAACTATCAAATAACCTCAGTATGGGCGAATATCTAGGTGTGGTCAAATGGGCAGATAAGAGCCCGAAAACCATAATTTAGTCTAGTTTTCAGCCCTTTTTTGGCTACGGGCGGCCGGACTGACGCCGGATTTTGAAATAAGATATCAGCATCCACTTAGTGCAGCTGACG
>CAJWZI010000269.1 GCA_913049615.1 uncultured Alphaproteobacteria bacterium
GGATTGTTCGAAGTTGGATTCTAGAAACCGCCCAGGAACTGGCGCTGCCGAATTTAATACCCAATCAATTGGCCACAGAAAATCGCCAGCAAGAAGCCGTGGCGGGGGTCGAACTGGTTTTCCTCCGTATAAAGGCGGGCGAGGTTCTGATTCGGCGTGGAGATCGTGTTGCGGCCACTGCCTGGCGACGTATTGGCATTTTGAACGAACACGCGAGCGGTCGACCGGTATGGCACGAATTTATCGCAATGGCCGGTTTTCTGAGTGGCTTTCTAATACTGGGTGCGGTTTTCCTCGGCCGTGTCCGGATACCTTTTAGCTTCGATCGAAAGTCGTTCTACCTGACCTTGGCCATAATGGCTACAGTAACCGTAATTGCCGTTTCCATGTTTTATGCCGGTCAGGGATTTGCCGAGGGTATGGGCTTCAATGCTGACACAGCAGCATATTTTGTGCCTCTATCCCTGGCGACAGTGCTGGTGACCCTTTTGGTTAATGCACGAACATCATTGCTGGTGGGTGTGGCGCTGGCTCTATTTATTTCCTATCGGGTCAATGGTGATATCTGGCTGGTCACCACTCACGTCGTGGGCGTCTTGGTGGCAGGCATAGCCGCCCGGCACAGCCGCAGACGGATCGACTTGCTGCGCATCGGCGTGGTCGTCGCCTTGGCCCAGGCTGCTATGGTTCCTGTTACAGTCACCTTAGCAGGTCATGCTGTGACAGGCGAACATTTGCCGCTGGTACTGGGAGCGGCAGTTTCGGGGCTGCTAGTAGGCGTCGCTACATTAGGTCTGTTGCCGGCATTTGAATGGCTGTTTGATGAGACAACCGATACCCGATTGTTGGAGTTAGCCTCGGCTGATAATCCCCTGCTGAAGAAATTGGCGCTGGAGGCGCCGGGCACATATTATCATTCCACCATGGTTGCGAATTTGGCCGAGGCAGGGGCTGAGGCGATAGGGGCCAATGGACTGATGTGTCGAGTCATGGCCCTGTATCATGATATTGGCAAGTTGCAGCGGCCAGCTTATTTTATGGAAAACCAGCGAGACAGCAACAACATTCACGAGCGTTTGGCGCCCGATGTTTCGGCCCGCGTGATCCTGCACCATATTCTCGACGGCCTGGCAATGGCGCGCAAGGCGAAGCTGGGCCGCCTGATCCTGGAAGGTATTGCGCAACACCAGGGCACTACCCTGTTACGGGTATTCTACGAAAAGGCTAAAATGCAGGGGTACAATGGGCCAGAGGAAGATTTTCGCTATCCGGGTCCACGGCCCCAGCGCCGTGAGACGGGAATCTTGTTGTTGGCGGATTCCATCGAGGCTGCTACGCGCGCGCTGAAGGAACCGACCGCGGCCAAGGTGGGCGAACGGGTTCGGCAGGTAATTGAAATGCGCGTCAGTCAGGGCGAGCTAGATGATTGTAATCTCACCCTAAGGAATTTGGCGGAAATTGAGGCGACCTTTACCCGAACGCTGACACTGGGCGTCTTTCATAACCGGGTTGATTATCCGCCTATGGCGAACCCCAATGGATCATCTTCCGATGGCCAGGTAACCAACGGCACGAACTCTGATGAAGATGGACATAATCGTATCCACCCCTTGCCGGGCGTGGTTGACAGATCTGCCTGACGCGGTTGCGACTGGCAAAAAAGTCGTGAGGTTAACCTTGGCCCAGGCAGACCTGGAATGCAATATAGTCGAGGTCGGCGTCACCTTGACTGACAACGTCGAAATGCGAACCTTGAACCGCAACCATCGGCAGCAAGACAAACCTACGAATGTGTTGTCCTTCGCCGTCCAAAATCCGGATGCGCCCCACCACGCAGGACCGCTGTTGCTAGGCGACATCGTTCTAGCGCACGGCGTTGTGCTCGAGGAGGCGCAACAACAAGGTAAGTGCCTGCATGATCATTATTGTCACCTACTAGTTCATGGTACTCTACATTTGTTGGGCCATGACCATGTCGAAGAAGAGGAAGCGGCGGAAATGGAAGCGAAGGAAGTATCGATCCTAGACGGGATTGGTATCGCCGACCCCTACGAAAATTCCGCCAATCTCAGTATCACCAACAAGTTACGCCCGTTGGACCTGACATGAATGATAAATCCGAGTCACAAAACCAAGGCGGCCAGCGTAACGACGGCAAGAATAGCGATAAGGACGGCGGCGGTTTTCTCAACTGGCTGTCAGGCTTTCTGCGAGGCGGTGGTGATGCTGATCTGCGGGAAAGTATTGAAGAGGTCATCGACGAACACGAAGCCACACCCAACAGCTTAAACCCAGAACAAAGGGAAATGCTGATGAATATCATCAGTTTTGGCGAACTGGAAGTGGACGATGTGATGGTGCCCCGTACAGATATAGTAGCTTTGGAGGCGGGCGCTGCGCCTGCAATCGTGATCTGCACATTTCGCGAAGCGCACCATTCGCGCCTGCCCGTCTTTCGTGAAACCCTAGATGACATCGCGGGCTTCGTTCATATCAAGGACGTGGTCGACCATTGGGGCCGGGATGACGAACTTTCACTAGCCCGCATCCTGCGTGAAATTCTGGTGGTGCCGCCATCAATGCCGATCCTGGATCTGTTGGCCCGTATGCGGTCCACTCGCATCCATATGGCCGTGGTGGTGGACGAATATGGCGGCACCGATGGGTTGGTGACAATTGAAGATATTGTGGAGGAAATCGTCGGGGAAATCGAAGACGAACATGACAGGGATGAAGGGCCCTTGTTGCAAGAGCAGGCTGATGGCGTTATCGACGCCGATGGTCGGGCGGAGATTGAGGATTTGGAAGAAATCCTGACCATCGACCTTCTACCCGATGAGGTGGATGAAGACATAGAGACCCTGGGTGGCCTAGTTTTTGCTATGCTAGGCCGAGTACCTCGGGTGGGCGAAATGATTAACCATCCCGGTGGCATCCAGTTTGAAATTGTCGATGCTGATTTGCGGCGGGTGAAGCGATTGCTGATCCATACCAGTGGCGGGCAGGCGGAGGGGAAAAGTGGAACGCTAGCCCGAGGCGACGGCGCTTCATAGCGATTAGCGGTAATGCGGCTACCGAACAAATGTTAATTATGGTATCTGGCCTGCGCCTGTTAGTAGCAGCGTTGTGCGGTACGGCTGCGGCGCTGACATTAGCACCCCTGTATCTTTGGCCTTTGATGATCCCTGCGTACAGCGGGTTGTTGTGGTTGCTGAATACGGCGAAGGGATGGCGGGGCGCATTTTTGCTTGGATGGGTTTTTGGCCTAGCATATTTTTTGGTGGGATTGCATTGGGTCGGCCAAGCCTTCCTGGTTGATGCCGAAAATTTTGGCTGGATGATGCCATTCGCTGTTTTTGCACTGTCGGCAGGATTGGCATTGTTTGCCGCTCTAGCGGCTGGTGCAACCCGACGTTTATCGCAGCCTGGATTGTCCCGGCTTTTTGCTTTCGCACTGTTTTGGGGTCTGACGGAATGGTTGCGCGGTTCGATATTGACCGGTTTTCCCTGGCTGTTGTCCGGACACGTTTGGGCGGCCGCTAGCCACAGCCTTCAGGCCGCGGCGTATCTGGGAGCATCTAGCCTGGGCCTGTTTGCCGTTTTTGCATCGGCCGCACCGGCCACGCTGCTCACCGCTTCGTCGGGAAGACGACGTCCGGCAGCGCTCGCCAATTTGGCGGGATTTGCTGCGATTGGGGTTATTTTGATCGTATCGTTTGGACGGGTGCCGGAGGGTAACGGCGTGATGCATCCGGACGTCCGTTTGCGCCTGATCCAGGCAGGCATCCCGCAAAAGGATAAATGGCGTCCAGAAC
>CAJWZI010000270.1 GCA_913049615.1 uncultured Alphaproteobacteria bacterium
CGATGGATAGACAGACCGTGGGAAAGGGTTGTTGCTAGGGGCGGCAGATCTGTCCAATGCCCAAATGGGGTAGAACGGAAGCACGAGCCCTAACTGGCCAATACTTTCCGTCTGTGTCATATCCTGGCCCGGCTGACTAAATAGCGTGAATGGTATCAATGGCCTCCGGCATCATTTCGCGCCGCTCGAATTTATCAGTCAAGCCCAGCAATTTGAAATCGCTTATTAAGCCCCCGGTCCCGATTCCCGTGATGTATCGGCCCCGGCACATATGATCGCAAATTGCCACCTGGGCCGCCACATGACCCGAATTCTGTTGTGATAGGTTAATTACACCGAAAGCAAATATTATATTCTTGGTCTGCGCGATTGCCGATGCGAAAAACATCATAGAAGAGGCGATGGTCTCGGCTGTCGAACTTACATGCTCTCCGCACCAGGTCACCACCATGTCCTATTCGTTCGCTCGAATGACCGCATCCCGATCCTCGGCCAAAACTTCCGTCAGGTTGCGGGCCGGGTTATGCAGAAGCATCATGAATATACCGAGTTTCATTTGCACATTCCCTCTTGGGCCCTAATCTACTGCATAGGCACGGACGAAATCATCATCGATGGTCACCCCAAGACCAGGCCGGTCAGGGATCGTGATCCGGCCCTTTGCGATAGGAAAATTCTCCGCTACCAGGTCGTGCATCAGGGGGTTGTGGCCGAGGGAATATTCCACCGTGAAAGCCGCCGGCGATGTGGCGCAAATTTGAAGTCCGGCGGCAAACATCACCGCTCCGCCCCACATATGGGGAGCCATGCGAATCTGGTGCGAAGCTGCTAAGGCCGCGATACGCATGGCTTCCGTAATGCCACCGCAGATAGCCAGATCAGGCTGGAAGATATCCACCGCCCGAGCCAGTGCAAGATCGCGAAAATCAAACCGAGTAAAGATGCTTTCACCGGCGGCAATGGGAATGTCCGTGCTTGCGCGAATTTCTGCACAACCAAGAATATCGTCCGCTGTTACCGGTTCCTCAAACCAGGCTAGGTTGTATTCTCTAACCAGACGGCAAAACCGTTTCGCCTCAGCACAGGCGAAGGTGCCATGGGCATCGACCATGATGTCTATATCGTCGCCGAGATATTTTCGCGCAGCCTCCACTCGCTGGGCGGATATCAAGGTATTGCCATCGGCGGAACCAACCCGCATTTTTACTGCTCCGAACCCTCCGTCCTCTACATAACCCGCTAGTTGCTCGCCAATGCCCGCCGCAGGTGCCCATCCGCCGGAGGCATAGGCCGCCAGATCATCCCGGCATTTGCCGCCCAAAAGTTGCCAAATGGGCTTCCCCAGGGACAGACCCAGAATATCCCATAAGGCGATATCGATACCGCTGATTCCAGATATGGTCAGACCCCGCCGACCCAGCGCGGGAAATACGTGGCCCCGCTCAACAGCGAAATGGGTCCGACTGCCGTTGTACATTTCCTCCCAATGGCCAGCGATGCGGGCAGCGTCGCGTCCAATCAGTTGTTTCCCCAGTTCATCTCGGATTAAAGTTACCAGAGCCCGGCCGTCACCCAGGTTTCCTACCCCTGCCTTCGCTTCGCCGTGACCCACCAGTCCACTATCTGTTTCGACCCGCACCAAAACCGTATCGAACGAACGCATACGGCCAAAATCAGAGGTGTGTTGCCGCCCCTCTGGAATTGGTACTCTCAGCCAAGTGGCGTCTACGGAACGAATTTTCATCGTCGACTATTCTCCCGCCGAATTCCTACCCAATCTACCACTGCTTGATGCGAATGACGCCAGATTATCAACGTTTCGTCAGGAATGGGGTATCTGGGATCAAATTTCAGCTGTGTCTAGCGGTCTTGTCCATTGAATGGACTCAACCAGCGGATGATCTATGTTTGGTGGGTCAACAAAACCTTAATTGCTGCACAAGACTTAGGAACTGGACCTATCCCACGGAATTGCCTATATCCGGCCCATAATGACAAAAATTGATCAACCATTCTTGAAGATGCACGGTGCTGGCAATGACTTTGTCATTCTAGATCTGCGCCAATCGAACGCGCGCGTGGACGCAACTTTCGCTCGCGTCTTGGCGGACCGTCAAAAAGGAGTTGGCTGTGACCAGGTGATATCGCTGGAGCCGTCCCGCTGCGCAGACGTTTTCATGCGCATTCACAATCCCGACGGCAGCGAGGCGCAAGCCTGCGGCAACGGATCGCGATGCGTCGCCAGTCTGCTGTTTAGGGAAAGTGGACAAGATAAGATCTTGATAGAATCCCGCGCCGGGTTGCTGAAGGGTGAAATCGGCCCGGATGGATTGGTGCAAGTGGATATGGGCCCCGCTTATCTAAATTGGTGGGAAATTCCTCTGGCATTTGAAGCTGATACCCTGAGCCTTGATCTCACCTATCAGCCGCGCCAGGGCCCAAAACTTACAGCGCCCTGTGTGGTGAGCATGGGAAATCCCCACGCAGTGTTTTTCGTCGAAGATTTGGACGCCATCGATATTCCTACCGTCGGACCGATTCTGGAAAACCATGATGTATTTCCCGAACGGGCCAATATCGGTTTTGTGCAAATTCTTGGGCAGGACCGATTGCGCCTGCGAGTTTGGGAGCGCGGTGCAGGATTGACCCTGGCTTGTGGTTCCGGTGCCTGCGCGGCACTAGTGGCGTCCCACCGCCGCGGCAAGTGTGCTCGCCGTGCCTATTTGACAGTTGATGGCGGTGAATTGATCATCGAATGGCGCGAAACTGATGGCCATGTCCTTATGAGTGGCGGCGTTGCTACGGCATTTTCGGGAATCCTGGATGAAAGCCTGGCAGCTCTTGTTCAAAGGTCTCCAACATGAGTGATCCGAGCGTAATCAATCTCGGCTGTCGCTTGAACGCCTATGAGGCGCAGGTGATGCGAGATCAGGCGCAGGCAGCCGGGTTGCGCGATGCGGTGATCATCAACACTTGCGCCGTTACTAATGAAGCGGTGCGTCAATCGCGCCAGGCGATCCGAAAGGCCCGGCGACAAAGACCTGATTCCACTATCGTTGTTACCGGCTGCGCGGCGCAGTTGGAACCAGCTAAATTTGCTGACATGAAGGAAGTTGACCGAGTTCTGGGTAATCAAGAGAAGCTGCACGGGAATAACTTTATAACGCCGCTTGATGGTAAAATTTTGGTGGAGGACATCATGTCCGTCCACCAATTGGCCAGCCACCTGGTGCCCGGTTTCGATGGTCGCGCTCGGGCTTTTGTTCAAATCCAGCAAGGGTGCGATCATCGTTGCACCTTCTGCATCATTCCCTTCGCCCGGGGACCCTCCCGTTCCGTGCCTGTGGCCGACATTGTCGCTCAGATAAAAATTCTAGAGGCGAACGGCTATGACGAGGTAGTTCTTACGGGCGTGGATATCACGGCTTATGGCGCAGATCTGCCTGAGCAACCCAGCCTGGGATATCTGTTGCGCCGAATTCTTGTGACAGTGCCGACATTGCCCCGTTTGCGTTTATCTTCCCTGGACGCAGTGGAGATTGATTGCGATCTAGAGCGTTTGTTATTGGATGAACCGCGCATCATGCCCCATCTGCACCTGAGCCTGCAGGCTGGCGATGATCTCATCCTTAAGCGGATGGCCCGTCGGCACAGCCGGGCCCAGGCAGTAGAATTTTGCCAACGACTGCGCGCTGGCCGGCCCGAAATGGTGTTCGGAGCGGATCTGATAGCGGGCTTTCCAACAGAGACAGAAACCCAGTTCCAGAAAACTCTAGCCTTGGTCGATGACTGCGCTCTAACCTATTTGCACGTG
>CAJWZI010000271.1 GCA_913049615.1 uncultured Alphaproteobacteria bacterium
CTGGTGTGAGGGGATAATGTTGCCGCCAGGACCTAGGATGAGGCACATAATTTAGGCGTAGAGGTGTAGAAGGCCAAAGCTCCCCGCAGTCCTGTGCGGGCATGCTGAATCCGGCATTCTATCGCTGGAGACGTCGGCGAAGTAAGTTAAAATTCTCACGAGTTATTGACGTTTTTGCTCAAAGGCCGTCGGTCCAGAAGCTTAGGGCGTTTTGCCATACCCACCGCCGCCAGCCTCCCGCATGGTGATGCGGTCGCCGGGTGCCAGTTCGATCCGTGCCTTGGGATCTACCACCTTGCCGTTAACTTCAAAGCACCGCAGTGCGCCGTCACCACCGCCGGCGAAACCTTTAGCGGGAAACTCGGTGCGTTGACCCATCAGGGCAAATTCGAACCGGTGGCCTGCATCATTGCTGAAAACCACTTCCTGGCCGTCGCCACCGGGCCAGCGGCCCTTGCCGCCGGTACCGGGCAGTATTTGTCGCCGTTCAATGGTCATGGAGGTGCGGTTTTCCCAAATCTCGGTCGGTACCACAGTCATGTTGGAAGGCGCAGGTGTTACCGCCCGTCCGGCTAGTCCCTGCATTGCGCCAAGGCCACCGGCGAGAAAGAACAGGCTGGAGACCTCTTCGCCGTCGCGATGACGGCCCTGCACGCTGAGCACGTTCATCATTGCCGTGTCGGCCTGAACCTTGTCCGGCAGCGCCTCGGCTAGAGCACCCATCAGCAGCGGCACCACGAAATGGCCAACTGAATGACGGCCCCCTGTCGGCCAAGGTGGTTGAGCGTTGAGGATACAGGTGTCGGGAGCTGTTACCGTGATTGGCCGAATTGCGCCCTCGTTGTTAGGTAGGCTGGGGATTGTTAGGCATTTAATAACGTAATTAGACTGCGCACGGGTGTAACAGACGGGGACATTGATCGAGGCGCGCACTGGGCCATCGGTGCCGGTAAAATCAATGGCGACGTCCGAATTAGCGACCTTCACTTGAGCTGCAAGCCGAATTGCCTGTCCGGGTCCTTCGATTTGAATTGAGTTGTCGTATATGCCATCGGGGATTTCGGTGATCCGTTCGCGCATGGAGATCTCGGCATGCGCATTGACAGCTTCCGAAAGGCTTTCCAACTCGTCCAGGCCGTACTCCTCCATAAATTCGACGATGGCACGGCCACCGACCTCGTTGCACCCGACGTTGGCCATCAAATCGCCGATGGTCTGTTCGGGCACACGCACATTCATATGAATCAAATCAAGCAGCATCTGGTTCAGCACGCCATCATCTCGCAGTTTGCAGACTGGCAGGCGCAACCCTTCGTGGTAGATTTCAGTGCAGTCGGACGATATACCCTTGCCTCCGATATCCGGCAGGTGGGTGACGCTCATCGTAAATCCAACCAACCGGTCTGTGCGAAACACCGGGCGCATGACGTTAATATCAAACAGGTGGCCAGTACCCATCCAGGGATCGTTGGTGATGATGATATCGCCAGGCCGCATGGTCTCGGCCGGAAAAGCTCGCAGCATATGGCCCATGGTGGCCGGGGCGGTGCCGGTAAATGAGGGCACCGAGTAGCTACCCTGGGTGAAGAGCCGACCACGAGCATCGAAGATCATACAAGATAGATCGTAGCCCTCGCGTACGTTCATTGAAAAGGAGGTGCGCACCAGTGACAACACCAGTTCGTCAGCAATGGCTACCATCCGGTCCCAAAGAATTTTCAAGCTGATGGGATCATAAGTTGTCATCTCAATTATCTCCCTGGACAAACGAAGCAACTAGGTTGCCGAAAGAATCGACCCCGATGCGCTCGCCTGACCCAAGCACCGTAGTTGCCTCGTCTTCTTGAATTAGTGCCGGCCCATCGATGACCACGCCGGTAGCAAGCGCATAGCGGTCGTAAACTGGGCATTCCACAAAATCCTGCGTGTTTGGATCAAAAATGCGTACGTGGCGTATCAACATCTCTCTATTCGTCGGGGCAGTGTAGGGACGATAACGACTCTCAAAATCTGGGGTGGGACCGCTGGCCTCGATCTTCCAGTTGACGATCTCTATACCGGCATCAAGGGGCATAGTTGCAAAGGTCTCGGCGTAGGCGGCGAGGAATAGATCGCCAAGCATGGCCGGCGTCACTTCCTCTGGCAGAGACACCTCGACTTCGTGCCCTTGGCCGTAAAAACGCATATCCAGACGGCGTTCCATGGTGATGCCGTCAAGCGACACGCCGGCTTCTTCCAACAATGCCCGAGCCTGGTCTTCGACGGGTGCAAAGCCGGCTACCAACCCGCTTTCATCAAGGTTGTCTAGGCGTAGCCGACCCGAGCGCAGGGTTGCAAAAGAGATTGGCACCGTAAGTAAGCCGATCGCCGACATTACGCCCGCACCGACGGGAAAGATTACCTTAGGAATGCGTAATTTGCGCGCCACCCGCATAGCGTGGGCAGGTCCGGAACCGCCAAAGGCGACCATGGTACAGCGCCGGTAATCGAAGCCGATTTCGGAAGCATGCACGCGGAATGCGCGGGCAACATCCTCGTTGATCACCTCATGCACGCCCCAGGCAGCGCGACTCACATCAACGCCAAGATTTTCCGCTACCGCTCCCGCCAATGCCGTATTGGCCGCGCCAGGGTCCAGGGACATCTCGCCACCGAGAAAGGCATCGGGTACCAAGTAGCCGAGAGAGACGTTGGCGTCGGTGAGGGTTGGTTGGTCACCGCCACGACCGTAACAGGCCGGGCCTGGATCTGCACCGGCGCTGCGTGGCCCAACGGCGAGCAGGTTACGTTCATCGACAGCAGCGATCGATCCGCCGCCTGCGCCGATCTCGATCATGTCTATCACCGGGATACGCAGGGGGAGACCGCTGCCCTGCTTAAATTCGTGCTCGCGGGCAACCTCAATTTCGTAGCGCCGCAAAGCCCGCCCTCCACGAATTAGGGCCCCCTTAGCGGTGGTTCCACCCATATCAAAGGACAGGAGATCGGGTTCCCCTGCCTGGCGGCCCAGAAACGCTGCCATTAGGGCGCCGGCAGCAGGACCCGATTCGACCAGACGGACTGGAAAACGGCGTGCCAGCTCGGGTGTAGCCATACCACCAGAGGAGGTCATTACGAGCAGATGGCCACGAAAACCCATCTCGGCTAGGCCGCTCTCCAAATTATCGAGGTAGCGGCTAGTAAGTGGCTGAACATAGGCGTTGATGGTCGTCGTCGTCCAACGCTCATATTCGCGCATGAAGGGCAACACCTCGTTGGAGGTGGTGATGCGAAGATCAGGATAGAGCGCCTTGGCGATCTCCCGTGCCCGTTCCTCATGACTTGGGTTGGCGTAAGCATGTAGGAAACAAATTGCGAGGGCCTCAATGTGGTGGTTTTCGACCAGTTGCGTAACTGCTGCACCGACGGTCGGCTCATTGAGCTCAGCGCCGATCGCCCCATCGAACATTATACGTTCTGGAATTTCAGCGCGTAGATCGGGAGGCACCACTGGCTCGGCGAATCGTAGGCGCAGATCAAACAGGTCGTACCGGCGTTCCATTGCGATATCGAGTACGTCTCGAAAGCCTTGGCTGACAAGCATGCCAGTTGCCGCGCCCTTGCGCTCAATCACGGCGTTGGTCACCAGAGTGGTGCCATGGGCGATTGTGGTCAGGTCTCCAATTTTTGCGCTCGTCCGTTCCAATAGAGTAGCGAGACCACTGAGAACACATAGCGACGGATCGGCGGGGGTGGTTAGTTGTTTATGCACGGCCAGGGCACCGGTCTGGTCGTCGACTAGTGCGAAGTCGGTGAAAGTGCCACC
>CAJWZI010000272.1 GCA_913049615.1 uncultured Alphaproteobacteria bacterium
AGCCGAACAAGGCCATGCCGAAGCCCAGCGCGTGGTAGGTGTCTACTTGGAAGAAGGTGTGGTGGTTGGCCTGGACCTTACCGCGGTGGCCAACTGGTATAGTAGGGCGGCAGCGCAGAATAATGCCAAGGCTCTGCAAAACCTGGCGCAACTTCATGTCTGGGGTAGGGGTGTTGACCGGGATTTCGCCAAGGCGTCGCGCCTGTTGCAGACGGCGGTGAACCTGGGTAAGGCCAAGACCATGCGCAACCTGGCCTATTTGTATTATTTCGGCAAAGGCGTTCGTAGGGACTTAGTGCGAGCACGGGCCTTGATTGCAGCGGCAGCGGAGGCTGGCTTAGATAAGACCAAATTTAATCTGGGCTTTTTATACTACCGAGGCGAGGGCGTGCCTCGGGATTTGCAAATCGCCGCCTATCATTTTGGCCAGGCAGCGGAAGCGGGCGATGCCGATGTGCAATTGATTTTATCCCGCTTAAATATTCTAGGCGATGGAGTGAAACAGGATCCTGCCAAAGCGTTTTTCTGGGTCCTATTAGAGGCCGCGCAAAAACTTAATTTGGCGGAATGGCATTTCGACAAGTTACGCGGACGATTGACAATTGGGCAAATGGACCGTATCCGCGCGCAAAGCAAGGCCTGAGATCTCAAGGGATAGGAAGCTTCGATGACTGATGATTTGATCCGGATGAGCGCCATTGAACTGCTCGCCGGTTACCGGGGGGGTACATTTTCGCCAGTGGAGGCGACCCAGGCTGTGCTGGACCGTATTCACGCGTTGAATGACAAGATCAATGCCTTTGTGTTGATCGATGACGAAAGCGCCCTCGCAGCGGCGCGAAAATCTGAAGCACGATGGCTTAATGGGGCGCCCGTGGGTCTGCTGGACGGCGTGCCGACTACCTTGAAAGACCTAGTATTGACCAAGGGTTGGCCAACTTTGAAAGGATCTTTGACCGTTGATCCTGAAGGCCCTTGGGAAGAAGATGCGCCCTGCGTCGCTCGTTTGCGTGAACATGGCGCGGTGTTTTTGGGTAAGACCACAACACCTGAGGTGGGCTGGAAGGGACTGACGGAGAGCGCCTTAAGTGGCATTACGCGCAATCCCTGGAACTTGGCGAAAACGCCCGGCGGCTCTTCCGGCGGGGCAGCAGCAGCTCTTGCGGCGGATATGGGCTCCTTAGCGGTAGGCTCGGATGGCGGTGGTTCTATACGAATTCCGGCCGCCTTCACCGGTGTATTCGGCATCAAGGCAAATTTCGGCCGAGTGCCCGTTTATCCCGAAAGCGCCATGCGATCGCTTTCCCATGTTGGGCCGATGACGCGCACGGTCGCCGACGCCGCCCTCATGTTGAATGTCCTCTCATTGCCCGATCATCGGGACCATACGGCACTGCCCTATCAGGGCATCGATTTTACCGATGGCCTGGACGACGGAATCGTAGGCCTGCGGGTGGCCTTCAGTGCTGATCTTGGCTACGCCGGTGTGGACGATGAAGTAGCCGGGATCGTTGCCGATGCCGTGACGGCATTCGCCGAATTGGGCGTCTCGGTGGAGCACCGGGATCCAGGTTTTGAGAATCCAAAAGGAATTTTTAAGACCCATTGGTGGGCCGGTGCAGCAGGTGCCTTCGCCCATTATCCGGACTCGGAAAAAGCAAAGTTAGAGCCAGAACTAGCTGAAATCGTGGCCGACGGACAAAAACTGGATATCATGGACTATATGGCCGCGATGGAGGGTCGAACTGCTTTGTGTTCGCAATTGCGATCGTTCTTCCAGGAATTCGACCTTCTTCTGACGCCCAGTCTGGCGGTGCCTGCTTTTGATGTAGGCCAATTGCAGCCACCGGGTAGCGTGCCAGATGATACCTATTGGATGGATTGGACGCCCTTTACATTTCCCTTCAATTTAAGTCAGCAACCTGCCTGCTCCATTCCTTGCGGGTTTACAAGAGATGGCTTGCCTGTAGGGCTGCAAATCGTTGCTGATAACTTCCGCGAGGATCTGGTGTTGCGTGCTGCTCGGGCGTTCGAAGCTATCCGGCCGATGGACCGGCGTCCGGACCTATAGGTCCATGAACGAGGTCCTATCAGTCGAACAGATGTACGCGGCCGATCGGGCTGCCATGGCTATGGGTATTAGCGGTGAAACCCTTATGGAGGAAGCTGGCCGGCAGACCGCGCAGGCTATTTTGCAGAAATACGGTCCGAAACCTATTGCCATCCTTTGCGGGCCAGGCAATAACGGTGGAGACGGATTTGTCGTCGCACGCCATTTGAAAAAGGCCGGTGCCCAGGTGGCTGTGGCGCTTCTGGGCAATAAAGCAAAACTAAAGGGCGACGCGGCAGTTATGGCAAGGCGGTGGCGCGCTAAAGTCTGGCCTCTGGATGATCGTGTTCTGAATAGCGCTTGCCTAGTTGTAGACGCGCTTTTTGGGGCGGGCCTGGCTAGGGACATTAGCGGTTCGGCGCGGGCGGTTTTGGAAACTGCCGAAAAACGTGGCTTGCCTATTGTCTCTGTAGATACGCCGTCCGGAGTTCACGGCGATAGTGGCCAGATCCTTGGTTATGCCCCAACGGCTGCGTTGACCGTAACATTCTTCCGGCCGAAAAGTGGGCATTTGCTCTATCCCGGGCGTGGCTATTGCGGCGAAGTTCGGGTCGTGGAAATAGGCATCCCAGAATCTGTGTTGGCAACAATCAAGCCCGAAACCTTCGCTAACGGACCGTCGATCTGGTTGGGTGCGTGGCCGCCGTTGAGTACTATGGGGAACAAATTTAGCCGAGGCCACGCTGTGGTATTGAGCGGTCCCGCAGGGAAGTCCGGCGCCGCCCGACTTGCGGCCGGTGCGGCCTTGCGAGTTGGGGCCGGCCTGGTGACTGTGGCGTCGCCGCAAGGGGCAGTGGCGGAGCATGCCGCCCAACTGAACGCCGTAATGATTGATTCGTGGCGAGATGTTAAGGGCTTTCGGCGTCTGTTATCCGATCTGCGACGGAACGCGGTCTGCCTTGGGCCAGGTGCGGGTGTTGGCAAGCAGTTGCGGGAAAATGTCCTTACAACGTTGTCTCTGAAAAAGGCGACAGTTTTGGATGCCGACGCTCTCACCTCCTTCGCCCAGGCGCGCAAGAGCCTGTTTGGGAAGCTGCATAAAAATTGCATTTTGACGCCCCATCAGGGCGAATTTGTGCGGTTGTTTGGCGTTGATGGTGACAAGCTCCAAATGACCCGTGCTGCCGCTGCTGAATGTGGCGCTGTTGTCCTATTAAAGGGGCCAGATACCGTCATCGCCGCCCCCGATGGTCGCGCCATAATCAATACGAACGCGCCACCACAACTGGCCACGGCGGGCTCTGGTGATGTCCTTGCAGGATTTTGCACCGGTCTTCTGTCACAAGGCGTCCCGGCTTTCGAGGCGGCGGCGGTTGCCTGCTGGTTACATGGCGCTGCTGCTATTCAATTAGGCTCCGGCCTGATCGCCGAGGATCTGGCAGGCGCATTGCCGTCGGTTCTGCAAAAATTGCGCGATTGATTGCTCCTAATGGCTTGTACAGATTGGGAACATTCCTATGTCATGCTCGGTTCCGATGAATTTGTGGTTTTGTGATGCTGCATAGAGAAAGTCTTTTCGACCGCACCTTCGCTCCCCTGCGGCGGGCGTTATTTGGCTCCACCACGTCCGAGGATCCAAAGGCAGAGCTGAGCGAGTCCGGTGTTGAGAAACTAAAACTTCAGATCGAGGATTGTCTTTATCGGCGTGGCGGCGAGGTGTCCGC
>CAJWZI010000273.1 GCA_913049615.1 uncultured Alphaproteobacteria bacterium
ATAATGAAGTTGGCGGGGGGCAAAGCAGTTCTGGGCATCGTCGAAGTGGCCGGGAACAGAACGGCCGGAAAGAGGAATCGCTGGATAACAAACAATTACCCGTGACCGGCTTGGGTGATCATGTCCCCGCCTTCCTCACCCGCGGCACGAAACGGAAAAAATAATTAAGAAAATGAGCCTGATGGAGGAGGTGAGGCCATGCAAACTATTTTCGTGATGGCCAAGTGTGAACTAGGCAAAACCTACAATGTGGCATCCGCCGCGGTGGAAGGCACCAATCTCATCTCGGAGGTTTACTCGATCTCGGGCCAATATGATCTGATGATGAAATGCTACTTAGATGACGGTGCAGATATTGGCCATTTCGTCACTGAATGTATCCAGACATTGCCGGGAGTTAAGGACACCTTTACCATGATTACCTTTAAGACATTTGTCTGACAGATAAGCCTATGAACGCGCCAACCAACACCGACATCACCTCCGCCGTTACCGAGGCACAAGCGCGGTTTACCGCCGACAACCCCAAAAGTCAGGCGCAATTGGACAAAGCCAGCAATTTCATGCCTGGTGGAAATACGCGGACCGTGTTGTTCTATCCACCCTTTCCCTTGACTATGACCAAAGGTGAGGACTGTTATTTATGGGACCTGGACGGCCACCGCTATACGGATTTTCTGGGTGAATATACGGCCGGTCTGTTTGGCCATTCGCATCCGATTATCCGCGCCACAATCGACAACACCTTGGACAATGGCATCGTTATGGGCGGGCAAAATCAGGCGGAGGCACAATTAGCCAGCGCAATCGTGGAGCGTTTCTCTAGCATCGAAAGAGTCCGCTTCACCAATTCCGGAACAGAAGCCAACTTGATGGCGGTCTCTGCTGCCCGTGCCTTTACCGAGCGTACTGGTGTCATGGTCATGTCGGGCGGTTATCATGGCAGCGTGTTCTATTTTGCACCGGGCGGTTCTCCTCTAAACGCTCCATTCCCTTATGTGATGGGTGCCTACAACGACACTGACAAATGTCGTGACTTAATCCGGGAAAATGGTGCGGACCTGGCCTGCATCATTGTGGAGCCCATGCAAGGCGGTGGTGGTTGCATATCAGGCAGTCAGGAATTCCTAGACATGCTGCGCATGGAATCGGAGAAAATCGGAGCCTTGCTAATATTCGATGAAGTCATGACATCCCGGCTTGGATCGGGCGGCCTGCAAGGCATCCTTGGTATTACGCCAGACCTGACTTCCTTGGGCAAATATGTTGGCGGCGGCATGTCCTTTGGCGCCTTCGGTGGACGGGCGGATATCATCGACCGATTTGACCCGCGCAGGGACGATGCCTGGCCCCACGCCGGGACCTTCAACAATAACGTCCTGACCATGAATGCGGGGCTTGCGGGACTGACCAAGGTCTATACCGCAAATATCGCAGAGAGTTTCAACGCCCGGGGCGATATCCTACGCAATGCCTTAAACGACATGGCCGACAAACATGGCGCCGACATGCAATTCACTGGCCGGGGCAGCATGATGACCGCCCATTTTCGCAAGGGTGAAATTCGTAACGTCGAAGATTCAGCTGAAGGGCGCAACGAATTGAAACCGCTGCTACACATGGACATGGTGGCACAAGGGATCTACCCAGCCGCGCGCGGCATGTTCACCCTGTCCCTGGCTCATGGCGAAGATGAGTTTTCCGCCCTTGAAGACGCTATGGAAGAGTTTTTGATTAGTCGGAATAGTTTGCTCCGCTTCTAATGGGCGAACGCCACTTTGGCCTTTCGTATTCAGGCAATGGAATTTGAAACATGACGGTCGATGCCGATCTACAAAAGGTCCTGGACATGATCAGGGAGGCTGATCGGCCACCCCATCGTGATATTCCCATAAAAGAAGCTCGCGCTGGTTATCAGGCCCTGGTCAATCTCCTCGACCCCCAGGGTGAAGTAATTCATCGGAGCGAAGATCGAATAATTCCAGGGCCTGCTGGTCATGTCCCCGCACGCATCTATTGGCCCCGCGAAAACAACAAATACGAAAAACTTGGCCTTTTCATATACTTACACGGTGGAGGTTATGTAATAGGTGATTTGAATACCCACGACCATTTGTGCCGACGTTTAGCTAATCGCGGCGATTGCATCGTGGTTTCGGTCGACTATCGATTGGCCCCAGAACACCCCTTTCCTGCCGGGCGGGATGACTGCATCGCTGCTATGAACTGGTGCGCTGATCATGCCGGCGAACTGGGTGCTGATGCCGCACGGATAGCGATAGGTGGCGACAGCGCCGGCGGAAATCTTTCAGCGGTCTGCGCCATAACGGCCCGTGACCAAGGTGACCCCATATTGCGTTTGCAGCTTTTGATTTATCCTGCCGTAGCGCCAGAAATGAATAGTCATTCTCACACAGCATTTGGAGACGGGTATTTACTGACCCAAGAAAACATGACCTGGTTCATTGAACAATATTCGGGCGGTCAGGATCTCTCCAATGAACCCACATACGCACCGCTGATAGCCGACGACCACCGCGGGCTTGCCCCAGCGGAGATTATTGTTGCTGGATACGACCCCCTACGAGATGAAGGCATGGCCTACGGCAAAATTTTATCCGCAGCGGGTGTGGAGGTGAACATAATTAACTATGAAGGAGCCATCCATGCCTTTATGCAGTTTCACGACGCATCGCAAGCCTGCCGGGAGGCCGTTGACTACTGCGGCGCGGTGATTAAAAAAGCTCTGTCCGCTTAGATCAGTCCCAAGTCTTCCGGGCCGGCGATTTAATTTCGATCTGAAGGCTGTCTTCCAGTGTCTCATGATAATGAGAAACGCCGAGCCGATGTCTCCAAACATCACCAGGTTGCGCGATAAATTCCTTACCGTCGATCACCACGCGCATGCGGCCGCGCACCAGATAACAAATAGATTCATGATCGTCGTGTGCGTGTTCAGGATCAACCAACCCTTTTTCCCGGTGTGCTTCCATAACCAAGACATTGCTACCAACCATCAAGGGTTTGATGCCCAGGTTCCCCGCCTCCGCCGCCCCTTCGATCGCCGTGACCGGTTCAATCGGAATGCCTGAACCAGAGACAAAGTCAGCTCCGGTGGGAGATAAAGCGCGTTCGTCATCCTTCATGTTTTTGCCTTACGTTTTAGTAGCAGATTGATAATGGTATTGGTGCGGCGGCCATAAGGCGGGTACAGCAGCCACATACCGTTCCAGCGACTTTGATACAAAACAGGTTTCAGTTTCGAAAACGTTTCGAAACCGGCTTGGCCATGATACTGCCCCATACCCGAGGCACCCACGCCGCCAAAGGGCAGATCCTCCACCCCTGCATGCAAAAAGCAATCATTCACGACCACTCCCCCCGACTTAGTTTCGTTCAGAACACGATCTATGGTGGCCGCATTCCGGCCATAAACGTACAAGGCTAGGGGGTGTGGGCCATCGTTCACCAAGTCAATGGCTTCATCCAGGTCCTCGTATTCTACCAATGGCAACAAAGGACCAAAAATTTCCTCTCGCCGTATTGCCATGTCAGAATTGGTGTTTGTTAAAAGCGTCAATGGTACCTTCCGGCCCGCGCCTTCCCCAACAGTGCAAATTTTTGCACCGTCTGCCACAGCATTGGCAAGCAGGGTCTGTATTCGATCATATTGCTTCTGATCAACGATCGCACTGTAGTCATTATTATCACCAACAGTGGGGTAGAATTTTGCGGCCGCAGCAAGTGCTGCTTCGATGAA
>CAJWZI010000274.1 GCA_913049615.1 uncultured Alphaproteobacteria bacterium
CCCTCTCCATAGGGCCGCTCAAATATAACTTCACTTGAATATTCTCCGCCATCGACAAAGGTGTAGGTACCCTGTCCATACCCTTGGCCTTCCCCCCATTCACCGACATTTTTGGTCCCGTTGGCAAAGGTTAAGGTGCCAAAACAATTGGACCAGTGTGTTGGTTATAACTGCCAGGGCACTTGAGCAAACTCCATGCTTTTCCCATACTGAACAACAGAACATCAAAAATAAGGCACAGAAGGGCGGCCAGTTTTTTATGCGGAAAGTCTAATTGATTTTGAAACCGCTGGGGAGCCGAGCCCAAGGCTGAAAGGCGTTACCCTGGCGTCCATGAAGCCTAACAGCCGAAGCTAGAGAAAATGTACCAGTGTGCAAGTCTGTGGCACCTTTCCCTTACTTGATTGCTATGAGGCGCCCAAAAGTTAGAAAAGAAATGCAATTAGGCTGGCACAGATGGCACAATGGACGATGGCTACGAAACTCATAAGCTATGGCAACCGAAGAACCTGGCACCACTTTAACGCCTTAATTAGGGGTGGTGCCTAATTCACAAAATGCATGGAGGAAAATATGGATACACTGTTTAAGAAGTCTTTTGAAAATGCGGATGAGGTAAAGGCCCCGGCCAAAACTTTGGCATCAGTGGTAAACCTAGGAAATATAGCAGCTACAAAAATGGTCCTTGAACCTGGTTGGAAATGGTCCGAATGCGTCAAACCTATTGTTGGCGGCAACAGCTGTCAGGCTGGCCATGTTGGCGTGATTGTTCAAGGCACATTGAAATGTGTTCATGATGACGGGAGCGAGATTGAGGTCACTACTGGTGATGCCTATTACTTTGCACCAGGGCATGACGGCTGGGTTGTAGGTGATGAAACTGTCATCGGCTACGAATTTGTCGCCTCTGGAAAAGATTTTGGTCCCTGGAAATCAGGTGAATAGATTGCCGGTATCAAATTCTTGACCGTTGCTAACCAGGTCTCACTTTTCTTCACTCTCGGCCCCTCTCAAGGAACAGATAGCTTGGCACTGTCCAGCTTGATCTTATTACCCCGGCTGGCGGCTGGCGAAATAACTGCACAAAATTAGAAGCTACTGAATTACAGGCTGGCTTATCTACACCTATCAATCACGCCAAAAGACGTTTTGTCCTCCCCCATTACGATCTTATCCCCACCAAACAAGCAGGGAAGTGAGGGCAAGGTAAGAATGCAAAGGGTGTTGCCGAGCCCGTGCTGGGAGGGTTGCATCATGTGTATCAAATCGCTGCAGGAAAGCGACGAATAATATTTTGCGCCTTCAACGTCGGCTTTGCACCCAAGTAGGGCCATTCGCGCGTTTCAAAACGGAAGTGCGAGTTGCGTGCCTGATGTTTTTGGCCAGGAGCGGGTGGCCGTCGCCGCACACAGGCAAGCTCGTGAACCGGCTTGAGTTACTAAGGGTCGACGGCTATTCCCCTGGCATGGCAGGTGCGTAGCGCTCACATCAGCAGTTTGCGGACAGCTGCAGCGATGCGCTCCTGCGAAGGAATAACCTCAAGCTCGAGGCTATCATTATACGGCATCGGCGTATGCGGCGCGCCGAGGCGGGCAATGGGTGCATCCAAATAGTCGAACGCCTTGTCAATGACCATCGCCGCGACCTCGGCGCCGAATCCGCCTTTTACCCAGGCTTCATGCACCACCAGCAGACGGTTGGTTTTGCGTACCGAGGCAAGAATTGTTTCTTCGTCGAGCGGCTGCAAGGTGCGCGGGTCGACAACCTCGACACTAATTCCTTCGCGTTCGAGCGCTGCAGCTGCGCCGAGCGCGCGTGGCACCATGCCCAAGGTCGCGACAATGGTAACGTCGGTGCCCTCACATTTGACATCGGCCTTGCCAAGCGGAATTGCATAGAGTTTCTCCGGCACCGGTCCCGGTTGAGTCAAATAAAGCAGTTTCTGTTCGAGAAAGATCACTGGATTGTCATCGCGAATGGCCGCCACCAAGAGGCCTTTGGCGTCATATGCTGTCGAAGGCGCGACCACGACCAGGCCCGGTACATGAGTAAACCAGGCTTCTAGACTCTGGCTGTGCTGTGCCGCAAGGCGCATACTACCGCCCTGCGGCCCGCGGATAACCAGGGGAACCGTTGGCTTGCCGCCCAGCATGAAACGAAATTTGGCCGCCTGATTGACTAACATATCCATCGTCAACGCAACGAAATCAAAAATCTGCAATTCAACAATGGGCCGCATGCCGGCGATCGCTGCGCCGACGCCACAGCCAACAAACGTTGCCTCGGAGATCGGCGTATCGCGCACCCGCGCCTCGCCGAAGCGGTCCATCAGGCCCTTGGAGATCTGAAAGAGTCCGCCGGTCAGACCAACATCCTCACCCATCAGGAAAACCCGCTCATCCAGCGCCATTTCCTGGTGCAGCGCCTCATTTAGCGCGTCAACAAAAGAGAGTGTTCTATTACAGGTGGAACCGGGCTCAATGTGATCCTTGTGCGGTGCGTATACCGAATTAAGCATCACCGCCATATCGGGTTCTTCGCTCTTTAGCGCAAAGCTGACGGCGGCTTCGATCTCCGTGTTCGTGGCATCGGAGATGGCTTTGATATCTTTTTTCGAAGCTACTTTTTTGGACAGCAAGCGGTTTTCCATCTGCTTGAGCGGATCGCGTTCCAACCAGCTGTCTACTTCTTTTTTTGGGCGGGGGTCCTGCAAATTGGCGCGCAGTGAGTGCTGGCCCCAACGATAGGTCATGGCCTCAATTAATGTTGGACCTTCACCGGCGCGCGCTCTGTCCAATGCTTCAAGGACAGTGAGGTGAACCTCAACCGCGTCGTTCCCGTCAATAGTAATGCCCGGAATATCATAGGAAGCGGCGCGCTGTGCCACTTGGGCCACAGCTGTGGTGTTTTTGTAAGAGGTCGTCAGTGCATATTGATTATTCTCACAGACAAAGATCATAGGCAGCTTCCACACCGCTGCCAAATTGAGCGATTCATGAAAAATGCCCTGATTGGATGCGCCATCGCCAAAAAAAGCGACAGCGACTTGGTTTGTACCACGCAGTTTTGCAGCTAGGGCCGCACCGGTCGAAAGCGGCATAGCGGCGCCAACGATGCCGTTCGCGCCGAGGATATTCAAATCCATATCGGCAATATGCATGGAGCCGCCGAGGCCTTGGCAATAGCCGTCTTTGCGCCCAAACAACTCCGCCATCATACGGTCCAGGTCTGCGCCCTTGGCAATACAGTGGCCATGGCCACGATGATAACTAGCGATATAATCGCCCTCATCGAGCGCAGTGCAGACGCCGGATGCGATGGCCTCCTCGCCGACGTAGCTATGTGCCGTCCCCTTGACCATACCCTTTTTAAACAGCTCGTCGGTCATATTCTCGAAGGTGCGGATGCGCCGCATTGTGGTATAAATTTGGAGCAGTACATCAGGCTCCAGCCTGAAGTTGGATTTATTATTCATGATTCGTTCCGTTCATGGCTGTCGCCAACATCTTTGGGACGACTGAGCCTGATTGACCACGAAGGGTCTAGCCCCTCTTGGATCGATGCTAATGCGCTTGGCGGTGGTGGTTCAAGCGGGGACTTTGGGCGAAGCGGATGCTCGTCAACGGGCTGAAGAAAATAAGAAGCTGAATACAGAAGCCAAGCAGCGGCGAGAAGGTCAGCGGCTGATTTTTCAATCAAATGATTCTACGAGATTATCAACTGCCATATCGGATCCGGTATAGAGTTTAGCGGTTAAACA
>CAJWZI010000275.1 GCA_913049615.1 uncultured Alphaproteobacteria bacterium
GCGACGATGAACTCGCGACGATGCGGGAAAAGGGTGTGTTTTAGGCATTGGTAGTTTCAAATTGTACAAAAAAATTTAAATAGATTGAGTTGCGATGATGAAGGCCGGTTTGGTGATAGATAAGGCCTAATTTCGATTCCAAATAATACTAGCACCCTCGAATTTCCACCTATCAATTTTACGTGTAACCTCCGCCTATGCATTTTGGGATGTTCATGGAGTTCGGGCCGCGCCCGGACAGTACCCAGTCAGCGGCCTTTCACGAAGGGTTGGACTTGGCGGATGCGGCTGAGGCTTGGGGCCTCGATAGTGCATGGCTGTCCGAATTTCATTTTTCACCGCAAAGATCCATGCTTTCCGCGCCAATTGTTGTGGCTGGGGCTATTGCGGCGCGTACGAAGCGGCTACGTATTGGTCTGGCAGTCTATGTCCTACCCCTGAACAATCCCTTGCGAATTGCAGAAGAGGCCGCAACGGTCGATCAGTTGAGCAATGGTCGACTGGATTTTGGCATCGGACGCAGTGGATTTGTCCGCTCCTATAAAGCCTACAACATTGACTATGGGGAAAGTCAGGGGCGTTTCGACGAGGCGCTGGATATCTTGCAACTGGCTTGGCGCGGAGATGCCTTTTCCTATGATGGCGTTTTCTATCGCGTGAACGAGGCCCTGGTGGTGCCCCAGCCGGTACAACAACCACATCCTCCCCTGCGTATGGCGGCGACCTCATCAGAAACCTTTCAGGCGGTAGCGGAACGGGGGCTGCCATTATTCGTCGGCCTACGCGGCGACGGCTTGGGAGAGTTGGCGGGGAATATCCGGCACTATCGCGAGACCTGGCAGGCCCGGGGACATCCGGGCTCTGGTAGCGTCTATTTACGGGTACCCTTCTATGCCGCCAAGACGGAGGCCGCCGCCCTGGAAGAACCTCGGGAAAACATCACCTATTATTTCGAGCGGCAAGCACGCCTTATTTCTGCTTCCGGTCCCAAGGGCGGTCGAGCTGAACAGCGCAACACGGCTGCTGCCCTTACGGCTCTGTCCTATGAAGATATTCTGCGTGACCGAGTAGCCTTCGGCTCCGCACCCCGTTTAGTTGACCGTCTCCACGAATGGCGCGAGGTACTGGGCATTAACGGCATTACCGTTGAATTAAACGCAGGCGGCATGCTAACGGTCGATCAAATCAAAACCAGCCTGAGTATCCTCACTAATGACGTCCTGCCCGAATTCCGTTGATGCAACTTGATTACGCATTTGAGGGATTTAATTCGAGCTAACCCAGGTTAGCAAGATTTCTCCGTTGCTGATATCAGATGTCAGGGGAAACGCTCGTCAATCAAGCGTATAGGCTTTTGACGGATTTCTATGCCGGTCTGGCTAGCTAAGACACCCGGATCTGTGAGCTTCACGTCCACGGCGACACCGATCTTCTCACGTAGGATATGTCTAAAGGCATCGCCCAAATCAGCACTACTATTTGAAACCTCAATTGTAACTGTCATTTCGTCCCGGCCATTGTGGTCCCGGCGGACCTGGCAGATATACTCGCCAGCAAAACCCGGCTGATCCGCCAGCATCGCACCGATACCTTGGGGGAAAACGTTGATGCCACGCAATTTCACCATATTGTCGCTACGGCCTAGGAAGCCTTTCATGCGGCGCAAGTTGAGATCCGAGGGCGCAGTATCTATACACATAGCCGAGACGTCATGGGTATTGAAACGAATGATGGGATAGATGTCGTCCTTAAACAAACACGTATTCACCATATCTCCCGTAATGCCGTCCATGACGGGTTGGCCGGTATCGATGTCGCAGATTTCCAGATATTGTGCATCCTCCATAATATAGAGACCTGCCTTGTCCGGGCCCTGGCCAGCAATCGCGCCAGTGTCACCGACACCGTACCAGTCGTAGATATCCGCACCTTCCCAGGCGCGGGCCAAGGCGATTTCATCCTCCCGCCCCATATGACCCGAAATCATGCGTATCGGCAGGTCACTACCCGGTTTCAGGCCCTGTTCGTGGGCTACATCAGCCAATCTTTTAATGTAATCAGCAAACCCAACCAGCATGGTAACGCCGAAATCCTTCATCAGGGTGACTTGTTGGACTGATGGCGTTTCCACCCCGGTACCGGCCGGCAGGAAGAATGAATTTGTCCAATGTACAACGGCCTCGCGAATATAATGGCCACCATTGATCATGCCGTGGCCATAGACCGACTGCACAATATCCGCCTCCCGTAACCCTTGCAGCAGGTACAGACGGGCAACAAGAATATTCTGGATTTCCCGGCTCCGGGGGCCATACAGCAAGACCTGCGGCTGGCCCGTCGTGCCCGATGTAGTATGCACGATCACCGGCGGACGCGACGAAGCGCCATAGGTATCCATGCCATGAAAGTCGCCAAACGGCGGATACATGATGATGGAGGCCATAATATCCGATTTATCGAACGTGGGTAGTTTGACGATATCTTCCAGGTCTCTGATGTCCCCTGGTCCCAACCCCTCGGCGCCCCAAAGTCGCTGGTAGAATGGAATGCCCCAGGCCCGCTTCATCTGCACGGCAAAACGATCCTCTTGCAAGGCACGTAGTTCGTCCCGGCTAATCGATTCAAACCGACGCAAGAAGGCTGGTCCGATGGGAAAATCTCTGACTAAACCGGCTATATCCGCCGCATTGAAATAGTTTGGCTGTTCAGACATGACGCTCGCCTGGATCAGGACAAGACAACCGGCAAGCGGCCGCTAAAGGAAAGCATAACGTCAATTGGCCGGCGTTCTTGCCACTGGGCGAGCCGATCCAACGTGATGGTTTGCCCGGCAATGGTCAGTTCGTCACCCGTCTCGCAAGCCACTTCATCCGGCAGTTCAACGGTTATATGTTCCAAGGAAACCCCAACCACACGTAATTCACGACCCTGATGCAGAACAAAGGCGTCCTGACCTGGACCCGGCGGGGCATAGCCATCATTTAGTCCGCAGGGGGCCACGGCGGTCCGTCGTTCCCGGCGCGAACGGTGATAACCTCCTGATCCCATGGCGGGGCCTGTATCATGATTCCGTACCTGAATAACTCTACTTTTGACGGCGCGAAGCGCCGGCCGGTATGGAAAATCGTCCGTCATGTCCGACTCGAGCGAATTTAGCCCAAAAAGAATATGTCCTGGACAAACGGCAGAACATCCATCGCTCCAACCCAAGACTAGAGCGGAACTCGCTATGGCCTGAGTGACGGGAATATCCAGCCCTCCCGCACGCAAGTTGGTCACTAATTCGTAAAACAGCGCCAGTCGTTGCTGGGCATAAGCCATGCCGTCAGAGTCTTTGAACGACAAGTGGGTATATAAACCCTGTAACTTAACATTTGTCAGACTGGTCACCCGCCGCAGCAGATTGGGCGCTTCATCCAGAGGGATGCCAAGACGCCCCAAACCGCAATCTACTTTGACGAAAACGGGCGCAGTTACCTTGGCAACATTATCCACCGCGCGCGCACCGTCCATATCATAGATTGTCGGTATGAAACCCCGGGCCACGACGTCCCCCAAAGCGTTAGGCAGGGCGCCGGCCAGTAATAGGATTGGCGTTTTGACACCAGCGTCACGCAAGGCTACGGCCTCGGCAAAGGAGCCCGTGGCCAGCATTTCTACTCCTGCCTGGGACAGCACCTGGCCCACTGGCTCAATGCCATGGCCATAAGCATTTGCCTTGACTGAGGCGATAATCTTTACACCATCACC
>CAJWZI010000276.1 GCA_913049615.1 uncultured Alphaproteobacteria bacterium
CTCCGGCCGCCAAAAGTTATCTGGACAGTGAACGAATTCTTGAGGCTATCAAGCGCTCGGACGCCGAGGCTGTCCATCCGGGTTACGGCTTTTTGTCAGAAAATCCCAAATTCGCGTCGGACCTGGCCGAACTGGGAGTGACCTTTATTGGTCCACCCGTCGGCGCCATTGAGGTTATGGGCGACAAGATCGCCTCAAAGAAACTTGCCCAGGAGGCGGGCGTTAATTCAGTACCTGGCCATTTGGAGGTTTTAGACGATGTAGACCATGCTGCGCGGGTCGCCGAAAGCCTCGGCTATCCGGTGATGCTGAAAGCCTCTGCCGGTGGCGGTGGCAAGGGTATGCGCGTAGCCTATACCGAGGCCGAATTGCGGGAAGGATTTACTTCTGCTGTCAACGAAGCAAAATCTAGTTTTGCAGATGGCCGCGTGTTTGCTGAAAAATTTATTGAACAGCCTCGACACATTGAAATTCAGCTTCTTGCCGATGGCCACGGCAATTGCATCTATCTGGGTGAGCGGGAGTGCTCCATTCAGCGGCGCCATCAAAAGGTTATAGAAGAAGCCCCTAGCCCTTTTCTTGATGAAAAAACACGTCAGGCTATGGGTGAGCAGGCTATGGCTCTGGCTAGGGCCGTGGACTATCGGTCCGCGGGAACCGTAGAGTTCATCGTCGACAAGGATAAGAATTTCTATTTTCTAGAAATGAACACCCGACTGCAAGTGGAGCATCCGGTGACCGAAATGGTCTACGGCGTCGATCTTGTAGAACAAATGATTCGCATCGCGGCGGGCGAACCTATGGCCCTGTCGCAAGAGGAAATTTGCGCCGATGGCTGGGCGATTGAATGCCGTTTGTATGCCGAAGATCCATATCGAAACTTCATGCCCTCCATCGGCCGGTTGGTACGCTGCCAGCCGCCAAAACAGTCAGATACCGTCCGCGTCGATACCGGTGTGGTGGAAGGTTCCGAAATTACCGTGTTTTATGACCCTATGATCGCTAAGTTGATCACTAGGGGGCAGGACCGTGCCGCCGCCATCAGTGCCATGGAGGCTGCCCTAGATAGTTATTACGTCCGGGGTATAAATCATAATTTGAGCTTTCTATCTGCCTTAATCGGCCACCCGAGGTTTGTCGAAGGGCGGCTGACTACGGCATTTATTGATGAGGAGTACCCCGACGGTTTTGCAGGTGCTCCGTGCGATGGTGTCATTCTTGACGCGCTGTTGGCTGCCAGTGTTCTGATGCACCACCGGCGGGTGCGGCACGAGGGAACTATCGATGGTAAACTGCGCAATTATCGGCCCACCTTGGGAGTTGAGTGGGTAGTTTGCCTTGAAGGTGCCCATCATGAAGTAACGGTGGCGGACGTTGAAGATGGCTTTGAGGTCAGCTTGGGTGAGCAGTTGATAGCGGTGCGCAGCGATTGGCGACCAGGTCAGCGTTTGTTTCATGGTAATGTCAACGGCCGCAACGTTACCATTCACGCCGATCCGGTGGCCGGTGGCTTCCGTCTGTGTCATGGCGGTGTTGAAGCGACTGTCATCGTGCGCGTACCGCGGGCGGCCGAACTGGCTGCCTTAATGCCCGTAAAACTGTCTCCAGATACAGCTAAATATCTGCTGTGCCCCATGCCCGGCTTAGTCGTGTCGCTGGATGTGCAGGAGGGCGAGGAGGTCAAGTCTGGTCAGGCTCTTGCCGTCGTCGAAGCTATGAAGATGGAGAACATTCTGCGAGCCGAGCGGGACGGTGTGATCGCTGCCTTGCGCGTGGCTCCAGGCGATAGCTTGGCCGTAGACGAGATTATATTAGAATTTGAATAGGCTGTCCCATGGCGGCAGTTTTTCGAACAGTCCGTGTCGTGATTTCCGGCCAGGTACAGGGGGTGTGGTACCGGGGTTGGACGGTGGAATCTGCTAGGGCACTGGATCTGCGTGGATGGGTACGGAACCGCCGGGACGGCACGGTGGAAGCGGTGTTCGGTGGTCCGGAGCCGGCCATCGAAATCATGCTGGCCCGCTGTCATAGTGGACCGCCGGCGGCCCGAATCGATTCGGTTTCAGTGGTGGCTTGGGATGGTGAAACGGGGACTGGTTTCCATCAATTACCCACCATATGACTAGACGAGTGCTTGCCCAGGCCGCAATTCCGAAGGCATCTGCAATCAGGACTGATAGCCTCCACCGGGTAAGCAACGCATAGAGCGATGGGAAGAGGGACAGGAACGTTCAATACCCTGATCCCAAAATGATGTTCAGCAGGCAAAATTACTGTAAATCTTGACGAGGAGATTTTTACGCCCTCAATGGCGCGGAACTGAGATTTCTCAATCCAGCGGTGGTTGCACGCCGTCGGGAAGAGGCATTTCGAATACATTTAGAGTCATCGAAACCATCGCGTAATATCCCAATATGCCAACCAAATCCACGAGGCCTTGTTCGCCGAGGTGTTGTTTTGCCTGTTCATAAGTGGCGTCGGAGACAGTGCTCTTAAGATAAAGTTCGGTGCAGAAATGATAAACTGCAGACTCGTCGGTTTTTGAAAATTGGGGAACCTCCCGGCGTTGAATCGCCGCGATAATTTCAGGGGATAATCCACTTTTTATTGCCATGGGGGCGTGAGCATACCATTCGAATTGAGCCGTCCATTGTCGGGCGGTGATCAGTATGGCCAATTCCGATAATCGGGGTTCCAAGACACTATTAAAGCGGCAATATTCGCCTACGGCTTGTGCCCGGTCCCCAAAAATGGGGCTGTGCATCCAGGCTCGGAACGGTCCGCCCATGCCGCCCCGGGGGCCTGAAATGATATTGTCATACAAACGCCTCTGCGCCCCATCCATATCTTCTGGCTTAATCTGGGCGATGCGGGGCATATGATGATCCATTCAGGGTGTCGTTTTGGGAGGGCACAGTATCCGGAACTGATTAACAACACAATTAACCGGAACTAATTCAGCGCCCGGAGATGCTAAAGCTCCACCTTCTAAGCAATGAGCAAATTGGTAATTCGATAAAAATTTACCCCAGGTGGGCACAATTGATCTCTTCTCATTGTGGTAGATCGCTTACCTGGACCGATATGCATTCGGGATATCATGGGGCAAATGTATGTCTTAACTTTCTTCTCACGGCCTTCTCCCAAAATGGCTGTCGTCACAAGGAAAAATGTCTAATCCACAACTGCTGCTTTTCCTTTGATCCTTATGTGTTTGTTGTTGTTTTCGCCTTCAAGCCAATTACCCGTCCCGTATAGGGATTCGGCGTTAGTTTATCATGGGCTTCTTTAATAGCGGCTAGCCTCTCCATAATATTGGCTTGCATGGGCGTAGAACGCCTTGTCTCTTGCGAGACGTGTATACTCATTAGCTCATTTGTTGCCGCTAAATACCCTTGAGTACCGTGATACATATGGTGGATATAGTGAAATTTCTTTGCATCGAAATTTAAGAGCCGGGTCGTGAAACGCAAAGGCGCGTCTTCACCAATTTCCCGGTTGTAGGTGATGTGCCCTTCTAATGAGAATGTTGTAATTTTAAATTGGTCTCGGTGGGCTCGGTCTAGATACGCGAATTCCATGAACTCATCGGTCGCGAAATCGAACACCACCATGTAATAACCCATGTTCATGTGGCCGTTATTGTCGATCCATTCAGGCAGAACTTTTGCGCGGAATTGATCTAATGGTGCGGGTATTTTAGAAGATTCAGAATATTCCAACATTACGCTTCACTTGCAATTAT
>CAJWZI010000277.1 GCA_913049615.1 uncultured Alphaproteobacteria bacterium
TTTTCGGCGTTCGTAAGGTTATCTGGCTGCTGGATGGATTGGTGGGTGACCGCGCAGATGGCCAGGTCAACAAAGTGGCGCGGTTCATCGCCCCTGGTCGCATGATTTGCGCCATGGCATCAGAACACTCGGATCCAAACTACGCGAATTTATCAGATAATCTATTTCAATTGGGGAAAGAACGTGATGCTTTAGGCCGGCCGTTAGAACTTGTTGAGTTGCCCTTACCCGCACCACTGCAGGGGACGGATGGCCGATATATAACCCGATCCTACCTGGATTTTTATCTCGGAATGGGTGCGGTCTTCGTACCGGCTTTTGACGATGCCATGGATGGACGAGCAGCCGAATTGATCGGGACTGCCTTTCCCGATAGAGAAGTTGTGCAATTGGATATGGCAGAGATTAGCCATAGGGGCGGCGCCATTCACTGCATGACCCAACAGCAGCCAAAAGTTAGGTAAACCCAATGACCACCTGTTTATTCGACCGCCTAAAAGCGGCATGCCAGGATGACTGGCAAGCCTATACAAAGCATGAATTCGTGCAACAGTTGGCGACCGGAAACCTGCCCAAAAAATCTTTTCAACATTATCTAGGCCAGGATTATCTCTTCCTAATCCATTTCGCCCGCGCCTATGCCTTGGCCGCATACAAGACAACGGACCTGACCGAAATGCGCGCGGCGGTGGCCAGTGTAGATGGTATTTTGAACACGGAAATGGCCTTGCATATTGAATATTGTCAGAGTTGGGGCCTGGACGAAGCCACCATGGCCGCTCTGCCTGAAGCCAAGGCAACCATGGCTTACACCCGGTTTGTCCTGGAATGCGGCCTCGCCGGTGACAGCCTAGATCTATACGTCGCCCTTTCACCCTGCGCTATCGGTTATGGTGAAATCGGTGCGGAGCTGGATGGAAGCCCAGGTACAGTGCGGCAGGATAATCCCTATGCCAGCTGGATTGAGATGTACGCTAGTGACGAGTATCAGACGGTCGCGAAAGATGCCATCGCCCAATTGGACCGATTGGCTGAACTGCGGTTAACGCCGGCACGTTTCAATTCCTTGGTACAAACATTCCGCCAAGCCACCCAATTGGAAACCGACTTCTGGCTAATGGGCCTGACGCTTGCCCCATGACCAAAATTGACGTGCCGAACGAAAAATTTTTGAAAACCATCTCCAAGGCAGTGTGATACGAGGTCATATTGGTATGGATGGCGTCGGCGGCTTCTCCGTCTTCATCCAGTTTCTTTTACCTTCAGCATAAACCTCCTGGCGCTCGTAGCAGCCGCCCGAATAACTGACGTGGCTCACCAAGCCGTCATCACCGCCCAGCCATAGATGCAACAAGGCTGCGGGCGGCTCCATAATGAGGGCCAGGCGATCCTCACCCGTCAGATCCAATTCAATTTGATGGGCCGCAGCTGGTGCCGTCATAGCAATTGTGTTAGCAAATTTCCGGCTAATTGGCCGATGCAAATGACCCGCTAAAATTGCCTCAATTTGCAGATTCTGGGCGATAACAGCGGCAAATCCTGATGGGTCTTCAAGACCCATCTTGTCCATCCTAAAAATACCTGTCCGAAACGGCGGATGATGCATAAAAAGAATTGTCGGACGACTTGGTTGCTCGGCCAATCGATCCTGCAACCAGCTGATCCGCCTCTGGCAAAGCCGCCCACCGGATTCACCCGGTACCAATGTATCCAATCCAATCAGTCGAGGTTCGTAATCTTCTATTTCGTACTGCATGAAACCGTCGTGACCGGAAAGGTAACCATGATTTGGGAAAGCCTGGCGCATAGCCTCTCGTTCATCATGATTTCCGGGAATAAAATAATACGGCATCCTGAGATTGCTAAGTATCTCTGCCAATAAGTCATATTCCTCTGCACCACCTGTATCAACCAAATCACCAGTACACAGCACGAACGCAGGCGTCTCTCCAAGATTATTTAAATGAGAAACCATTACCCGCAAATGGTCGTCAGTTCGCAATTGAGAAATTAGGCCTTTTGAAGTCGTAATATGGAAATCCGAAATTTGTGCGAATGTGAACATGGACTGCCTATAATCCCCCAAATTTTATAGCTGCATGATGGAGTAGAATTCATGAACGTCAAGGACTGGGTAGTGATCATCACCGGTGGGGGGACCGGTGTGGGTGCGGCGGCGGCATTGACGCTGGCCGAAAGAGGCGCCCGCATCGCCATTAACTATTCCCGCAGCAAGGCCGAGGCGGAGGAAACTGCAAAGGCATGCGAAACCCTGGGTGCCGAAATTCTCGTTTGTCAGGGGGATGTAAGCCAGGACGACGATTGCCGAGGTATAGCCGCCATGGCGAAGGAGAAATGGGGGCGCATAGACGGCCTGATGAATAACGCTGGCACCACGCAACTGGTAGCTGACAATGATCTTGAAAGCCTGTCAGCTGAAGATTTCCTGCATATTTATTCCGTTAACGTGGTCGGGGCCTACCAAATGGCGCGTGCTGTAGCACCGCAGATGAAAGATCAAGGCCGTGGCAGCATCGTCAATACTTCGTCAATCGCCGGCGTCATGGGCATAGGTAGCTCCATTGCCTACGCCGCATCCAAAGGCGCCTTGAACACCATGACCTTGTCCCTAGCCCGTGTGTTGGCTCCCGAAATTCGGGTCAACACGGTTGCCCCCGGTTTTATCACCGGTCGGTGGTGGCTGGATAAATTGGGACAGGAAAACTATGACAAGATGGTGGCGGGGGTCGAGACGTCCACACCGCTTAACCAGGCTGGTACGCCTGAGGACATGGCGGAAGCTGCCCTTTTCCTGCTGGCCGGAACCGCCAATATCACCGGAGAGATTTTGATATCCGACGCCGGTATGCATTTAAGTGGTGCGCCGCTAATCGCGCGTTAAATTTCGAACCAATCCTGCCGAGGAAAACAATCATATGGCCCACATCGATTATGCAACGACTAACCACCTGACCGACAAGGGCAAGACTATCATGGACCGGGTGGGGCACAAGAACATCTTCAAAATGCTGTCCCATTCCGAGTCCCATCTGCACAATTATTGCCGACTCGGAAATGCGATCCGCCATCATGGTGTTCTGGATCCATGCCTACGGGAGTTGGCCATAACCCGTGTGGGTATCCTGCTAGGTGCCGAGTACGAAGTTGTCGCCCATAAACGTTTGGGCCGAGGCGTTGGTATTCCTGAAAATCAAATTGTGGCCTTGGAAGAAGGCGCTTCCAGCGATGCCTTTAATGAAGTCGAGAAGGCTCTGCTGGCTTACACGGACGATCTGGTCGCCAACCCCGGCGCCGGAGCCACGTTTGAAACCATCGCATCCCATCTGAACGCCGAGGAAATGGTGGAACTAACGCTGGCCATCACCTTTTATATCATGACCTCGAAGTTTCTCATCACCTTTGGCATCGACCTAGAACCAGAGGACTAGACAAATTCTGAACATGATTATGTACCGACGACCGACCGTAGGGAGCGGCAGCTGCTTGGTATCTTCGACTTCGCCCTTGTGAAGGCGCTTGGCGCCGACAAGGTCTTGTTATTAATTCCAGAAATGCTCGGTACGTCAGCGATCCACCAACCCTTTGACTGTCTTCTATGTATTCTCAGCCAGACTATTGGCCCTGTTTGGCGCCCAATAGCTGACGCACCGCCTGTAACGACATCAATGACCTTGGTGTTTTGACATCACCAAACCGGCGGCTGCA
>CAJWZI010000278.1 GCA_913049615.1 uncultured Alphaproteobacteria bacterium
CGTAATGGCCGGCAGTCCCGATGTCCCGGCCAAAGTACTCGATTTCCGCCCAGAGCGGGTCACGGAATTGATTGGAATTAACGTAACAGAAGACGAACAGCGTAGGATCCTCGCTGATTTGGGTTTCGGTATTGAAATTGGTGACAGTAACTGGCAGGTCAGCGCACCTACCTGGCGTACGGACATCGATGGGGAAGCGGACATAGTCGAGGAAGTCGCCCGCATCGCCGGTTATGACCGCATCGAGTCCACCCCCCTACCCCGCGTAAACGTCACCGCCAAGCCTGCCTTGACGACAATGCAACGGCGGTTACCAGCTGCTAAACGGGGCCTGGCCGTCCGAGGCATGATGGAATGCGTCACTTGGTCATTCATGCCACGCCGATTTGCTGAGCTGTTCGGCGGTGGTAGCGAAGAGATGCTATTAGCCAATCCAATTTCGTCCGAACTGGACGCCATGCGCCCGTCTATCCTAGGCAATCTGATCCTTGCCGTAGGCCGCAATGTAGACCGGGGATATGACGATGTGAATTTGTTCGAGGTTGGACCTCAGTTCTTGGATCCAACGCCCAAGGGTCAAGCCTTTGTTGCCTCTGGCGTGCGCCGAGGCCAAGACGCACACCGCCATTGGTCCGGCACCCCTCGCGCCGTGGATGCTTATGATGCCAAGGCCGACGCCCTCGCAGTGCTGGAAGCCATAAGCGCTCCGACAACGAGCATGCAAATTTCGGCAGACGCACCTGCTTGGTATCATCCTGGCCGCTCTGCGGTCATGCGCCTGGGGCCAAAAAATATCCTGGCGTCTTTTGGCGAAATCCACCCCCGCATTCTGGATCGGTTGGATGTAACGGGACCGATGGTGGGTTTCGAAGTGTTCATACAAAACGCGCCACTGCCCAAGGCCAAGGCATCCCGCAACCGGGAAAAGCTTCTAATCAGCGATCTACCATCGGTGCAGCGTGATTTCGCCTTCATAGTCGACGCGGCCACTACGGCGGACGCCATAATTCGTGCCGCCAAGGACGCTGACAAATCCTTCATCGGCGAAGTCAATGTATTCGATATCTATTCAGGCCAAGGAATTGAAGAAGGCAAAAAATCCGTCGCCATTACGGCCCGTCTGGAACCAAAGGATACGACCCTGACCGATCCGGAGATCGAAACCATCGCTGCCAAGATTGTGGCGGCGGTTGAGAAATCCACGGGTGCTGTTTTACGAGGTTGATTCTTCGCCTTCAACCTTACCTAATTAATTTCAAGATCTTAATGAATGCAAAGCCATCCAGAATGGGCAACCAAAAATAGGACTTTCCTCCTTTCACCCCGCGCGGAGGGGTGCTAAAAGCCCCCAGGAATGACCGATTTAAAGTATATCCGCAATTTCTCCATCATTGCTCATATTGATCATGGCAAGTCCACCTTGGCGGACCGCATGATTGAACTTTGTGGCGGCTTGGAAAGCCGAGAGATGCAGGAGCAGGTTCTGGATTCTATGGAATTAGAGCGGGAGCGAGGCATTACTATCAAGGCGCAGACCGTCCGCCTGGAGTACAAAGCCAAAAACTGTGAAACCTACACTCTTAACTTAATCGACACGCCCGGCCACGTGGATTTTGCCTACGAAGTAAATCGGTCTCTTGCTGCCTGTGAAGGTTCTCTTTTGGTGGTGGATGCTAGCCAGGGCGTGGAAGCACAGACCCTAGCTAATGTCTATCAAGCTATCGAAAATGATCACGAAATCGTCCCTGTTCTGAACAAGATTGATCTGCCCGCGGCGGAGCCTGATCGTGTCCAGGCACAGATTGAAGAGGTTATTGGCATCGATGCATCGGGCGCCATACAAACGTCAGCCAAATCCGGCATCGGCATCGAAGAGGTAATGGAGTCCTTAATAGAACGACTGCCACCGCCCGACGGGGATGAAAACGCCCCGCTACAAGCGCTTTTGGTTGATAGTTGGTATGACGCCTACCTGGGCGTGATTGTTTTAGTCCGTGTCATACACGGGCGTTTGCAAAAAGGCATGAAGGCCCGTCTAATGGCCTCGGGCAGTCGACATCTGATCGAACAAGTGGGCATCTTTACTCCTAAATTGGAAAAGACCAACAGCTTGGGGCCCGGAGAATTGGGATATTTCACCGCCTCCATCAAGGATGTTGCCGAAACCCGGGTAGGGGACACCTTAACCGATGACAAGAACCCAACCGCGCACGCCTTGGAAGGTTTCAAGCCCGCCATCCCCGTGGTGTTTTGCGGCCTGTTCCCCGTGGACGCAGCGGATTTTGAAGACTTGCGCGAGAGCCTCGCGCGTCTCAAGTTAAACGACGCCAGTTTCGCATACGAGACGGAAAGCTCCGCCGCCTTGGGTTTTGGCTTTCGCTGCGGGTTTCTTGGCCTGTTGCATATGGAAATCATACAGCAGCGCCTGGAGCGGGAGTTTAAACTAGACTTGATCACCACGGCTCCCAGTGTGATTTATCACGTCTTTCGAGCGGACGGCACCAAGGTCGAAGTGCATAACCCGGTTGACCTGCCCGACCCGTTGCATACCGACCGTATCGAGGAACCCTGGATTAAGGCAACCATTCTAGTGCCCGATGATTATTTGGGTCAGGTCCTAAAATTGTGCGAGGAACGCCGGGGCGTTCAAATCAATCTGACCTATGCAGGCAACAGGGCCATGGTGCAATACGAACTACCCCTAAACGAGGTGGTGTTCGATTTTTACGACCGGCTAAAATCAGTTTCCAGAGGATACGCCAGCTTCGATTACGAACTGGTCGATTACCGCGCCGAACGCTTGGTCAAAATGTCGATCCTGGTTAATCACGAACCTGTGGATGCACTGGCTATGATCGTACATGCGGGACGGGCCGACCAGCGCGGCCGAGCCTTGTGCGAAAGGCTCAAGGACCTAATCCCCCGCCAGCTGTTCGCCATCGCCATTCAAGCTGCCATTGGCGGTAGGATCATTGCCCGGGAAACGGTACGTGCCCTGCGCAAGGACGTGATCGCTAAATGCTATGGCGGCGATGTGACCCGCAAGCGCAAGTTACTGGAAAAGCAGAAAAAAGGTAAAAAACGCATGCGTACGTTTGGCAAAGTGGAGATCCCCCAGGAGGCCTTCATTGCGGCACTGAAGACCGGAGAATAGGCGCGGCCCCCTATGCAAATGATCGGTTTTTCCTTTTCTTCGGGCATAGCAGTAACAAGACCACGGCCGGAATAAGTGGCACTGACCAGGCCGGGCACAACAATATACTAACAATTAAGGCGTCCCAAATCGCTGGATGCAGATAACGCTGTACCGCCGGCTGGGAGAGGGCAAGACTTTCCTTATGTATGTCGTACCAGACCTGCCCAAATGCCATGGGCTTCCAAGCTCCGCTCTGCAGCGAGGCTAATACCTCCGCGCCCGCCGCCAAGATGGCCAGTGCCAACAGCAGCCAGCCGAGTATTCGTCCTATGGTTTTAACCCATTTCATGATGGAGCAAGCGAGATCCAATTTGAGACAACCCCGTCATTGAGGATAATCATTGAAAAAATGCCCCGTGGTGTCAATTTGTCAATCGACTCCATATTGCCCCCGCCGCCAATCGTAATTATGTTCTGGCGTGCAAACTCATCAGCGGAGGGGTGGCCGAGTGGTTGAAGGCGCACGCCTGGAAAGCGTGTATACGGGAAACCGTATCGAGGGTTCGAATCCCTCTCCCTCCGC
>CAJWZI010000279.1 GCA_913049615.1 uncultured Alphaproteobacteria bacterium
TGTAGTGACAATCCTGACAGACCAAGTCGTTGCCGATATGTCCGAGGACCTATTTTTGCCGAGTGACTACAGCGAATTATCGGATATCGTAGTGCCGCGACGGCACAATATGGAAATGCCGTTCTTTCCGGCAAATTCTTCCGAGATCGATTTGGCTCCTAACATCATTGGCGAGGGCACCGGAGTTTGTGTATCGCCATATACCCACACAGAAGAAGGCTATGACATCGAGAATATGGAAGCACAGTGGGCGCAAACCTTCCGTTTGATCAACAAGATCCGCCACCACAAGGAAGAAATTCTGCGCTACGAGGCGGTTGGCCTGGAGGATGCAGAAGTGGTCGCCGTGGCATACGGCGCCACTGCCCGCACGGTTAAGACAGCCGTACTGGAAGCACGTAGCCAAGGCATCAAGGCCGGCTTTTTGCGACTGATATCGCTATGGCCCTTTCCCGATGAACTTTTCGAACGGAACCTGCACTATCTGGTCTGTGAATTGAACTATGACGGACAATTAGTCCGCGAGGTAATGCGTGCGGCACCGGACAGGAAGAGCGTGCATTTTATGGGCAAAAGTGGTGAATTGCACACCGTCGCTGAAGTTTGCACAGCGCTGGACAGCGTAGCCAAACATCAACAGATGCCTGAACAAGCCTACATCTGGACGGAGGTAAGTTAATGAACAAGCTGGCCGACAAGTATCTACGAGAGGGCATGGTGCCAACAAAGGCCTGCCAGGGCTGCGCCATCGGCGCGATCGAGATGTGGTTGTTGCAGGCGATCGACGAATTGGGTTTGAAACAGGAGGACGTGATCTTTGGCGCTGGCATAGGCTGCGTTGGCCGGATGACCTTTGCCACCTGGGGCGGCGACAATTTTGGCGCCACTCATGGCCGCGCCATGGCTGTTGCCACCGGCCTAAAATTGGCCCAACCGGACAAAAAGATTTTACTCGTGGTGGGCGACGGTGATGCCGCTTCGATCGGTACATCGCACCTGATTCACGCGGCTCGGCGCAACATTGGGATGACGGTGATCTGCGAGGACAACATGGGTTATCAATCCACCGGCGGACAATTTTCGCCGACCACGCCGAATGACTATGTCACCAATTCCAGTCCCTATGGCATGGTCGAACAGTCCTTCGACCCGTGCGACGTGGTGATCGCTGCCGGAGCCACCTTTGTCGCTGAGACCACCTCCGTACAATGGCGGCAAACTGTCAAGATTGTCAAAAAAGCGATGCAAAACGATGGCTTTTCCTTTGTCCACATCCGCTTCCCCTGCATCGAGAATTTCGGTGCTCAGGCGCTTGGTAGCCGTGACCCGCTGGTCGGCATGGATTGGATCTACGACCACACCAAGGGCAAGACCAAGGACGGCAAAGATACCGATTTCGTCTGGGAAACTGGCATCAAGCATGACGCTTCGAACAGCCGCCCGGAATACTCTAAGATGTTGCGTGATATGAACGCCCGGGTCCGCTCCGATATGGCCGCACCATCTTGAAGTCGCGGACGGAAATCCTGATCAGCGGATTTGGTGGCCAGGGCGTAATCCGCATGGCCTTGATCCTGGGCCGCTGCGCGATAAATGAGGGCCAGCGGGTAACCATGCTAAAGAGCCACGGCACGGAAACCCGCGGCGGCTACGTACGGGCACAGTTGGTTATCTCGCCAGACTTCGTAGACAGCCCTGTAGTGGAAAACGCAGATTTGTTTGTCGCCTTTTCAGCACCAGCCTACAGAAATTTCTACGACCTGTGCAGCGGCAAGGTGCTGTACGACCCTGAAATGGTCGAGGAGATCCACGTAGATGCGCCAGAGCGACATGTCGAAATTCCCTCTCGTACGCTGTCCCTGGAACATTTCGGGAATGCCCTTTTTGCCAATATGGTGATGCTGGGTGCTTTAACCCGACTTGCGGCAATGGATCTCGCGATGATGAAGGACGTCATGGTCGATGTCATTCCGCGGTCCCATGAAGAAAACCTGCAGGCATTAGATTTGGGCCATGGCCTAGAGGTGGTCAGCGGAAGTGCTTAGCCCCACGGATCCTCCAGATCCGCCACCGTGGCGCCAGGTGTGGCCTGCGCATCTTCCCACCACCCTCGAATACCCCGACGTACCGGCCTGGTGGCTGTTGCATAGGAACCTGGAACGCTTCCCCGACCGCCCTGCTCTATGTGTGATCGACCACGAGAGTGGTGCGGAATCTAACAGCATAACCTACAGTGAACTTTGGCGTTCGATACAGGCACTGGCGCGAAGTTTTCAGGATTTGGGTATCGACCGGGGTGATCGCGTTGCCCTTGCGCTCGGTAATAGCCCGGAACTAGTAATGTGTTTCCATGCTACCTGGCTACTGGGGGCGACCGTGGCCCCGATTAACCCGGCCCTTACCGAGGGCGAAGCGATTCACCAGTTGGCAGACGCCGAAGTCAATATTCTTGTGGCAACCGCCTCACGGGCCGAGGCCTCTATGAAAATCGCAGCTGACTTGGATATCCAACTGGTACTAGCGGGAGAGATGGAAACAACAGAGCTTGGAGAAGCTCTGGCCTTTGACGAACTTCTATGCCCACCGGAATTAGAATTTTCTGCCCGTTTGATTAACCCAGCGGACGAGGTGGCCGTTCTGCTCTATACCGGCGGAACCACGGGCACACCCAAAGGTGCGATGCTGACCCATCGCAACATCGTCGCCAACACCATGCAATTCGCTGAATGGTACGCCTTCGAGCCAGGGTCGGAAACTTGCATCGGTGCTTTGCCGATGTTCCATAGCGGTGGAATGGCCGGAGCCTTGAACGTGCCGCTGTACGCAGGCGCCACAATTTTGCTATTCGACCGCTTTCGACCAGCGGCAGTTGCCAAGACTGTGGAAGAGTATCGCGCCACCCGGTTGTTCGGCGTACCGACTATGTTCATCGCCCTGCTTAACGACGAAACGGCGCGGCGGGCTGACTATTCCTCGCTGCGCGCTTGCCGGACTAGCGCCGCTCCATTGCCGATCAGTGTCAAGTCGGCTTTCGACGAGTTGGTCGGTCACGAGGTTTTGATCGAGGGCTATGGCTTGACAGAGACCAGCCCGTTAACCCACGCCAACCCTGTACATCGAGCCAAACCAGGTTCAATTGGCATACCCCTGCCCGATACAGATGCCAAGGTGGTAGATTCTGAAAGCGGTGATGATCTGCCCGTGGGCGAGGCCGGGGAGTTGCTGATCCGCGGACCGCAGGTGATGAAAGCTTACTGGAACCGGCCGGAAGAATCCGCAGAAGCGCTAGCCGACGGCTGGTTCCGTACCGGCGATATTGCGCAGATGGATACAGAAGGTTACTTCATCATCGTCGACCGCAAGAAAGACCTGATCAACAGAGCTGGTTTTAAGATCTGGCCGCGCGAGGTGGAAGAAGTGATCTACAAGCATCCGGCGGTTCGGCTGGTCGGCGTGGTAGGTCAGCCTGATGATTATTGGGGCGAGGTTGTCAAGGCTTGCATTGTGCTAAAGGAAGCCCACCGCGATCAAGTAGATGAATGTGATATCGTCGCCTTCTGCAAGCAACATCTGGTGGGCTATAAGGTGCCCGGCATTATCGAATTCCGCGACGAACTGCCGCTCAGCGCGACTGGCAAGATGTACCGGAGATTGTTAAAGGAATAGTTGTTGATAAATTCGATCAACAGGTACGAGGTCGCAAAATTTTATCGAA
>CAJWZI010000280.1 GCA_913049615.1 uncultured Alphaproteobacteria bacterium
AATATACCAGAAATTAAATAACTAATACAAGAATTATCGACTAAATATACTATAAATTAGGTCTCACAAAATTTATTTGTAGTGAGTTTATTAAGTTACCTCGGAATTAGTTGTGTAATAAGTGCCCATACCGAGTCGTTTTGGTATACCGTCCGTGCCCTTGTGCACCAAAACTCCAGGTGCCATAGGGCGACTATCCTCCCGCAGCCAAAGACGCAGCAGGAACCTCTTTTGTCCAGGATCATCAGCATCCACGAAAGCGGTCCGCTCGTGCAACAGCAGGCAATTATTGTTGATGCAAAGTTCACCGGGTTCCAACATGCAATCAAACCTCACATCCGGCCGTTCCGTGACGGCCTCGAGATAATCCAGGGCTTCAAGCTCCCGGTCACTAAGCTGGACGTGGCCTTCCTCGACCGCCAAGTCGATATAGCCTCGGATTAGGATCACCGAGGGCACGCCGTCAGCGATGGAAAAAATGGGGATACGTTTTGTCGTGACTAGTGGTTCCCCAGGGTCTTGCTGACCAAATCGATGATGACGGTAGCCGCGATAAAGTATTTCCAAAAGGTCGGGGCGTTCCTCCAAAAGAATGTTGTGCGCCGTCAACCCACTGGCGTATCCGCTAAGGCCGCCGGAAAGTGCCGGCCGAAAGCACAACATGGCCAGATGGTCGCAACGGTCAGTATGGAGTTTTAACCGCCTTCGGCTGCGGTAGGCCCGTTCCTGCTTGTCTTCACCGCCGACATTGACTACCTCCCCAATCAAGTCTCCTAAAGGGCTTTGCGAGGTCGGCCTGCCAAAATGACTGCCAAGGCCCAGATACATCAATCGAATATCTTCGATGTCCAAATCCCGCACCGGGAAACCCTTCAGGATCAGGAGGCCGCGCCCGCGGTGAACCTCTTCGCGCCAGGCAGTGACGTCCTCCAAGATTCCCTCCAAGGGAAAACAAGCAGAATTAACTTCAGCATATTCACAGGTGTCCGATTTTAATGCCGCCAATCCCGTAGCTAACGCCGCGAGATGACGATCCTCGAGTTCAACGGTCAGGTCCTTTTTTGACGCAAAATCGGTGGCTCTCCAGGCAGCGGGGTGATCAATCGGCTGGATTGTAGTGGCCATAGTGATGCTCCAGATGTCCGCCTATTAGGCGCCTAAGCAGCATATTTCGCCTTCGCCTCTCGACGGCGGGCGTGCAGTGTGGGTTCGGTGTAGCCGCTGGGCTGCTCCTTACCTTTGAAAATTAAATCACAGGCTGCCTGGAAGGCGATGCTGTCATGGAAGTTCGGTGCCATATCACGATAAACCGCATCGTTGGCGTTTTGACGATCCACCACTGCAGCCATGCGTTTCAAAGTTTCTAAAACCTGATCCTCGCTGCAGACACCGTGATGCAACCAGTTGGCAATATGCTGACTAGAAATCCGCAGCGTCGCACGATCCTCCATCAGGCCTATATTGTTGATGTCGGGGACCTTGGAACAACCGACGCCCTGATCGATCCAGCGGACCACATAACCCAGGATGCCCTGGGCATTGTTGTCCAGTTCTGTCTGCACTTCATCCGTTGACAAATTTTCGCCCTGAGACAGTGGAACTTTCAGAATTTTCGCCAAATCAGCCCTCCGACGCGTGGCGAGTTTATCCTGGCGGGTTGGTACAGAGACCTGATGATAATGTACGGCGTGCAAGGTTGCCGCCGTGGGTGACGGAACCCATGCAGTGTTAGCTCCCGCCGTAGGGTGACCGATTTTGGCATCCATCATCTGTTTCATCTCATCCGGCATGGCCCACATGCCCTTGCCAATCTGCGCCCTGCCTTTCATGCCGCATTCCAGACCGATATCTACATTCCAGTCTTCATATGCCGCAATCCATGGCTGTGCCTTAATCTGGTCCTTACGTAAAAACGGGCCAGCCAGCATAGAAGTGTGTATTTCATCCCCTGTGCGGTCCAAAAAGCCGGTGTTAATGAACATCAGCCGGTTTGAAACGACGCGGATGCATTCCTTGAGATTGACTGTGGTGCGTCGTTCTTCATCCATAACGCCCACTTTCATGGTGTTGGGTGCCATGCCAAGGGCCGCTTCCACCCGATCAAACAGGTCGTTGGTGAAAGCGGCCTCTTTCGGGCCGTGCATTTTTGGCTTCACCACATACATGCTGCCGGTGCGGCTGTTGCGCCGTTCGCCCAGGCCCTTTAGGTCATGCAGAGCGCAGGCGGCGGTGATCATAGCGTCCATAATCCCTTCCGGCACCTCGTTGCCGTCCTTGTCCAGAATGGCATCGTTGGTCATCAAATGACCCACATTGCGGACCAGCAGCAGGCTGCGGCCATGCAAGGTAATTTCCTCACCATTCGGAGCCGTAATAATCCGGTCCGGGTTCAAACAGCGCTCCACTTTACGCCCACCTTTTTCGAAATTATTAACCAAATCGCCCTTCATCAAACCAAGCCAGTTGGCGTAGACTACAATCTTGTCCTCGGCATCCACGGCGGCAATAGAATCCTCGCAATCCTGAATTGTAGTCAGGGCCGCTTCCAACACGACGTCCTTGACGCCGGAGGGATTATCCTTACCCACGGAATGGCCTCGATCAATTTGGATTTCGATGTGCAGGCCGTTGTGACGCAACAAAATGTTGCTAGGGTTTCCAACTCCAAGGTAGCCAACGAATTGGCGAGGATCCGCCAGACCAGTGCTGGCGCCGGACAAAAGGGTCGCTGTCAGTGTCTTTTGTCCATCGGCATCCGCCAAACCGTATTCTGAAACCTCACCATGAAATCCTTCCGCCAGGGGCGCATGCTCATCCAGGAAGTTTGCCGCCCAAGCGATAACCTGGTTGCCGCGTTTGGAATTATAGCTGTTCCCCTTCTCGCAACCGTCGCCTTCCGGGATCACATCGGTACCGTACAGAGCGTCATACAGACTGCCCCAGCGGGCATTGGCGGCATTCAGGGCATAACGGGCATTCATTACGGGTACAACCAGCTGTGGCCCGGCCATTACGGCGACCTCGTCATCCACGTTGGTTGTGGAAATAGTGAAATTCTCGCCTTCCGGAACGAGATAACCAATGTCGGCCAAAAACGACTGGTATTCATCAGCATTGATGGACTGGCCTTGCCGTTCCCTATGCCAGGCGTCGATCTTGCATTGCAGCTCTTCCCGTTCCGCCAACAGAGACTTGTTCCTAGGTGTCAGGTCATTCAGAATCTCCGCAAAAGAGCGCCAAAAAGAGTCCGTCCCCACCCCGGTGCCCGGTAGGATCTGGTTGGCCACCAGGTCATCCAATATTTTGGCCACTTGGAGGCCACTTCTTAGAACACGCTTCGTCATTTTGCCTGCTTCCACTACTCAATTTTTTCAACGTAAAGCCAAATAGCATTTTCCGAACGTAGATCAAATCATCAAAATGAGGAAAATTTTGTCCGTTTTCCGTTTCACCAACAAGCGATATCTGGCTGGATCGCGGGCTGCTGAACCAGATGGAAAATTACCAGTCGACCCGCCTGGGTGTGGGCCCGGCATCTGAGAACCGGCATATCCTTCCCAGCCTGACTGCGGCGGAAAACTAGCGTTATCCTAAATAATTTTCGCACCTGGTTGAACGCCCCTTCATCGTTGAAGTGGACGAAGTCGGCTTCGAAAGCACCCCCAAGAATATATTGAACGACTTGGTATACGTCTAGAGAACCTGACTATCGA
>CAJWZI010000281.1 GCA_913049615.1 uncultured Alphaproteobacteria bacterium
TGACGGGATAACGGAATATCTGGGCGATGCGGCTCATGTTGATCCAATTGAATAGGTCCTGTGTTGCGCCTCGGCAACACCAAATTCAATGTATGTTATGAGCTGCCGAGGTCGCTTCATAGAAGGACCCAGCCTCGACTGCAAGATGTTCACGACAAGGCGTTGAACACAAGCTCTTCTTCAGGGTTGTGTGGGACGTGCTTGGAAGGATGGAATTATGGATTTCGAAAAGTACACCGAGTGTGGCCGCAGTTTTGTTCAGGCCGCACAGATATTAGCCCAACAGTCCGGGCATCAGCAATTCACCCCACAACATTTATTGGAAGTTCTACTAGATGACGAGGACGGCATTGCCGTTTCACTCATTGCGGCGGCGGATGGCGCTGCCTTTCGAATAGGGCGCCGCCCGCGATGATCATTGTGATTTCCTCGTAGGCATCGCGGAATTCAATTAGCGACTAGCTCTGCAACTCTGGCAGATCCTTATAAAGATCCAAGGCCTCCGGGTTGGCCAGGGCTTCACGGTTTTTCACCTCCCGGCCGTGGATCACGTCGGTGATAGCGATTTCAGTTATCTTGCCGCTGACGGTGCGGGGGATGTCGGCCACCTGTAATACTTTTGCTGGAATATGGCGTGGTGAGGCACCGGAGCGGATTTTCTCCCGGATGCGCTTGATTAGTTCTTCGTCCAGGGTGTAGCCACTACGCAGAATGACAAACAGGATAATACGAGTATCGTTTTCCCATTGCTGGCCTACGACTAGTCCTTCTAGGACCTCTTCCAACTGTTCTACTTGTCGATAGACCTCTGCCGTGCCGATGCGCACACCGCCCGGGTTCAATGTGGCGTCGGAACGTCCGTAAACAACCATTCCGCCGTGTTCGGTGAAGCTGACCCAGTCGCCGTGGCGCCAGATATTGGGATAGACATTAAAATAGGCGGCTCGGTATTTTTCGCCACTGTCGTCGTTCCAGAAATAGATGGGCATGGACGGGAAAGCGGCGGTACAGACCAATTCCCCTGGCTCGACACTTGCAACTTGGCCGGTATCATCAAACACCTCAACCTTCATGCCCAAGCCAGGTGCCTGAATTTCGCCACGCCAAACCGGAAGGGTCGGCACTCCGCCCATGAAGCATGAGATTATATCCGTGCCACCGCAAATTGAAGCCAGATGGATGTCGCGTTTTACTTTTTCATAGACATAATCAAAGCTCTGGGGCGATAGCGGCGAACCGGTTGACAGTAACACCCGCAGCTCTGACAGATCATGCGTATTCATGGGTGCAAGGCCTGCTTTGGATATGGAATCGATCCATTTGGCTGATGTGCCGAAATGCGTTGCCCCTTCCGACTGGACAAAATCAAACAAGATGTTGCCGTCAGGGTAGGCGGGCAAACCATCGTAGAGCAGAATTGTCGCCTTTGATGCCAGAGCCGATACTAACCAGTTCCACATCATCCAACCGCAGGTGGTGAAATAAAAGACCCGATCACCGGGCCGCACGTCTGCATGCAGTTGATGCTCCTTCAAATGTTGCAGTATGGTGCCACCCGCACCGTGCACGATGCATTTTGGCGCTCCTGTGGTTCCGGAGGAGTACATGATGTAGAGCGGGGCATTGAAGGGCAGTTGTGTGTATTCGACTTCACGGGCCTCGTGCGACGCCAGGAAATCATCCCATGAAACAACATTGGACAAACCATCCAAGGGCGGTGCGGTGCGCATATAGGGCACCACTACCAATCGGACCACACTTGGCAATTGCGCCGTGACAGCCTGAACTCGGTCCAGGCAATCGAATTCTTTGCCGCCATAAAAATAGCCATCTGCTACGAACAGTACCTTTGGTCCAATTTGGCCAAACCGGTCCAAAACGCCCTGTACGCCAAAATCTGGCGAGCAGGAAGACCAGACTGCGCCCAGTGATGTCGTGGCCAGCATGGCGATAACAGTCTCGGGTAAATTGGGCAAAAATCCTGCAACACGATCGCCAACGCCCACCCCTGCCGCTCGCAACGCTTGTTGCAGCTGCGAGACTTGATTTCGCAAATCGTTATGGCTCAGGGTTCGCTTTACGCGATCCTCGCCCCAAAAGATGATGGCTGCTTCAGATCCTTCAGCACGCAGCAAATTTTCGGCGAAGTTCAGGCGGGCCTCTGGGAACCATTCCGCCCCGGGCATGGCGTCGCCATTGCGTAGAGTGACCTTGCCCCGTGTGGCCGCACGCACACCGCAAATATCCCAGACAGTTGTCCAGAACTCTTCGCGGTAGTCGACGGACCAACGGTGCAGCGTATCGTAATCCCGGATATCAATGCCCCAGCGATGGGACGCTTCCCTCATAAACCGAGCCATGTTGCTGGTTGCGGCTTGCACGTCGTTCGGTTTCCAAAGTGGCTTCTTAATCACATTGGTCTCCCTGAAATACCATGCACGAGTTTAGTAGGCGGTCACGGTGCCGCAAACCAGTCATTAGGTGGATTTGATGCCGTTTGCAATGATTGCCCAACTGTGCGGACATCTGCTATGAGGCGGCAACAGAGTAACCGGACAAGGAATGAGACATCATGCAAGTTGATGGGAATGTTGCAATAATTACGGGAGGAGCCTCTGGTCTAGGGGCCGGCACTGCGCGTGAACTAGCGAAGGCCGGTGGGCAAATTGCAATTTGGGATATTCAGGAAGATAAGGGCCTGGAAATCGCGAAAGAAGTAGGTGGCGTCTTCTGCAATTGTGATGTGACTTCGGAGGAAAGCGTAATTGCAGCCATGGAAGAGACCAAGGAGGCCCTTGGGGTCGGCCGAATTCTAGTCAATTGCGCTGGTACGGGGATTGCAATCAAAACTTCGTCACGGGGCGAGGCGCATCCTTTGGACCAGTTCCAGCGCATCATCAATATAAACTTGATAGGCACCTTCAATTGCATCCGACTGGCCACCACCGCAATGATTGAGTTGGAGCCCATGGATCATGGCGAACGGGGCGTCGTCATCAATACTGCTTCTGTTGCTGCTTATGACGGACAAATCGGGCAGGCGGCCTATTCTGCCTCCAAGGGCGGGATTGTAGGCATGACCTTGCCTGTCGCCCGGGATCTTGCCGACAAGGGCATTCGTGTTTGTACCATCGCGCCTGGCATCTTCGAAACACCTTTGCTCGGCACGTTACCCGACGACGTACGGCAATCCCTGGCCAACGCCGTGCCCTTTCCGCAAAAGCTGGGACAGCCAAGCGAATACGCACAATTAGCTCGTCAGATTGTCGAAAATGTTATGTTAAACGCCGAAACCATTCGTTTGGATGGTGCCATCCGTATGGCGCCTCGCTAGCATTTATGTAAATCTTGCTACGCTATGGTAGCTCGTGCTGGTTATCAAAGAGGACTGTAGAATAGGCCGGCCTACCTGTCTGAAAGTTTACAAAGCACCTTGGATTAATTGGAGGCTGCCATTGCTGTTCAGGCCTCAATGATCCTGAACCAGATATCTAAACGGCGTTGTCAAAACACCCCTGTGCGGCATGCGATAAATAGCACAGGGTCTGTAGGACAAATTTTGGAAATAATGCCGCTAACGAACCTGCTTGAAGTTTTTTAGTGCGGCGTCGATAAATTCAGCAAATTTGACATCACGTTCGCTCAGGCCATCTACATCATGGCTGGTAAGGATTATTTCGATCCGGTTGTAGACATTCGACCACTCAGG
>CAJWZI010000282.1 GCA_913049615.1 uncultured Alphaproteobacteria bacterium
CGCAAAAATTGTATGAAGGGTTTGATATCGGTGGCGAAACGACAGGTTTGATCACCTATATGCGGACTGATGGCGTTAGCATGGCGGCGGAAGCAATTACCGCCTGCCGCTATACGATTAGGCAGGAGTTTGGAGGGAATTACTTGCCCGCAGAGCAGCGGACCTATCGTAGTAAGGCCAAAAACGCCCAGGAAGCTCATGAAGCCATCAGGCCGACGGATTTTTCGCGGCTGCCGCGGGACATGGCCGCATTTTTGGATGACGAACAGCGCAAGTTATACGATTTGATTTGGAAGCGAGCTATGGCCAGCCAGATGGGATCGGCTAGGTTGTCTCGCACTACCATCGAAATTGATACCAACGACGGCTCAGCCAAACTGCGAGCGACTGGTACAGTTGTGGATTTTCCCGGTTTCTTAAAATTATACGAGGAAGGGCGGGATGAAAAAAATGACAGTGATGAAGACCGTCGCCTACCCAAGGTCAACAAGGGCGAGGGACTGACGAACGAGAAGGTACGGCCTGAGCAGCACTTCACCGAACCACCACCGCGCTATTCTGAGGCTACTTTGGTCAAGAAGCTCGAGGAATTGGGAATTGGACGTCCCTCCACCTACGCCTCAATCTTGGCCGTGTTGCAAGATCGCAATTATGTCCTGCTGAACCGCAAGCGATTTGTCCCCGAAGATAAGGGCAGGTTGGTGACGGCTTTTTTAGAAAGTTATTTCCATCGTTACGTGGAATACGATTTCACGGCGGATTTGGAGGGGCGATTAGATTCGATATCTGCTGGAGAAGTGGAATGGAAGACAGTATTACAGGATTTCTGGCGGGATTTTTCGAGCGCTGTGGATGGGACCGCTGAACTTCGGGTGCGCGAGGTTCTGGATAAGGTCAACGATTTGCTCGCACCCCATCTTTATCCCGACGCCGGTATGAACCGTACTTGCCCTGTCTGCAAGAAAGGCTCATTAAATCTGCGGGGCGGGCGCAACGGATTTTTTCTGGCCTGCGACGCTTATCCAGACTGCCGCTATACTCGGGCCATGCGTCAGGCGGAGGAGGGAGAAGCCGATGAGCAGTTTGCCAACGGTCCCGTCGCCTTGGGCGATGACCCGGAAAGCGGTATGCCTTTGACTTTGCGAAAGGGGCCCTACGGATTGTACATCCAATTGGGCGAAGCAGTGGAAGGCGACAAAAATAGTAAGAAGACCAACAAACCGAAGCGGGCTGGTCTGCCCGAGGACATCGGCGTTCAAGAGGTGGATTTGGAGTTGGCTTGCCAATTGATCAGGCTACCGCGTCTGGTCGGGGAGCATCCAGAGACCGCTAAACCTATATTTGCCGGCATTGGTCGCTTCGGCCCCTATGTGCAGAGTGAAAGCCGCTATCATAAACTGGAAAGCACGGCCGACACCCTGAGTATCGGGTTGAACCGGGCCGTCACTGTGATCGCTGAAAGCATGGCCAAGGGCGGGGGCCGGCGGGGCGCCAACACCATCCGCAGCCTAGGCGAACATCCTGATGGTGGCGAGATAAAGATCTTGGATGGCCGGTTTGGTCCTTACGTAAAATACAAGAAGCTGAACGTCACTGTACCGGAACCCTCCGATCCCATGGAGATTACCCTGGAAGAGGTGTTGGCCCTGCTGCAGGCCAAGGTGGAAAAGGCTGGCCGGAAGAGCACCAAGGCCAAGTCAAAGGCCAAATCGAAGGTCAAATCAAAGACCCGGGCCAAGAAGGCCGATCGGGAGTCTGACTAAATGGCTATATCCGTTTGACAACGTCACGTCCAATTCCCGACAAGGCGGCGATCAAGAAATTCATCGACGACCAACCAGGTCCCGTGGGCCGGCGTGAAATCGCTCGCGCCTTCGGCATCAAGGGACCGGATCGCACGGAATTGCGCGGCATCCTCAAGGAGCTGGCTGAGGATGGCGTGATCGGCCGCGGCCGGGGTAAACGCTATACCGAGAGCGGGGCTCTACCTCCCATCTCCGTTTTGCGAATTTCTTCGGTCGATGATGACGCCATGTTGCATGCCGAGCCGATGCGAAAGGAAGATGAGGACGCGGCACCGGCACCCGAGATTATCGTTCAACCGGACAGACGTCATATTGCCGATCTGGGTATCGGTGACAGGGTGCTGGCCCGGCTGCAAAAGAAGGGTAAGGGGTACGAAGCGACCATTATCCGCATTCTGCCTAAGGGTCCCGAGCGGGTGATAGGCTTATATGTTGAGGTGCCGGGGCAGGGTGCTCGGATCCGACCCACGGACAAGCGCCAAAAATCCGAATATTCGGTGGAAAAGGGGCAAAATTGCGGCGCAAAGTCAAGCGATCTGGTAATCGCAGATATTCTGATCGGACGGCGGCACGGTTTGCGCGAGGCTAGGATCACCGAGGTGATTGGTGGCATCGAAGATCGCCGCGCCATCTCGCTTATTGCCATTCACAGCAACGATATTCCCGATGTCTTTCCGGACGAGGCTATCTCCGAAGCCAAGGCGGCGAAACCAGTACCAGTGGGTGACCGGCTGGATCTACGCCATCTACCTCTAGTCACTGTGGATGGCGCTGACGCCCGTGACTTCGACGACGCCATCTTTGCCATGCCGGATGATGATCCCAAAAACATGGGCGGCTGGCAGGTTATAGTAGCCATCGCGGATGTGGCCCATTACGTTACTCACAACAGCGCTCTGGATCGCGAAGCTCGGAAGCGGGGTAATTCGGTTTATTTCCCTGACCGTGTGGTGCCTATGTTGCCCGAAGCGCTCTCCAATAATTTATGCTCCCTGCGACCCGACGAGGACCGCCCCGTGTTGGCAGTCACTATGCACTTGGACGAGAATGGACGTCGTCTCGACCACAATTTTCATCGGGCCATAATCCGCTCTGCTGCCCGTATCGTTTATGAAGACCTGCAGGCAGCCTACGATGGAGAACCAAACCAACAGACTGGGCCGCTAATCAACCATGTGATCCAGCCTCTTTATGGTGCCTGGGATGCCTTGATGCGTGCGCGCACGGCTCGGGCGCCATTGGATCTGGATCTGCCTGAGATGAAAATTACCCTCGCGGATAATGGACATATTGCCGATGTGCAGCCGCGGCAGCGTCTTGACGCCCATCGCGTTATCGAAGAGTTCATGATAGAGGCCAACGTGGCTGCGGCGGAGACCCTTGAAGAACAAAATATGCCATGCGTTTACCGAGTGCATGACCTGCCAGACAGGGAAAAACTGTCCGGTTTGAAGGAGTTTCTATCCAGCTTAAATCTGTCCCTTGCCTTGGGTGAACGTTTGCGGCCGGAATTGTTTAACCGCATTTTGACCAAGGCGAAGGGCACGGAATTTTGGAATGCTGTTAATCAGTCGATCCTGCGAGCGCAATCTCAGGCCCGTTACGACCCCAACAATATTGGTCATTTCGGTCTAGCACGGCCACGATACGCCCATTTCACCTCGCCTATACGACGCTACTCGGATTTGTTGGTACACCGTGCGTTAATCCGGGGCGGCGGATTTGGCAATGACGGCTTACGCGATGACGAAGCCGAACGGATTTCGCAGGTCTCGGAACATATTTCCAATACCGAGCGGCGGGCCATGGTGGCCGAACGGGACGCGAATGATAGATATATGGCGGCTTTCATGGCGGAACGTACAGGCGCCGAGTTTGAGGCGCGGATCAACGGTGTAACCCG
>CAJWZI010000283.1 GCA_913049615.1 uncultured Alphaproteobacteria bacterium
GTGGTAACATTCAATTTGGTTGCCACAGCCGTAGTCACACCAATTTCAGGCTGGTTGTCGAACAGGTTCGGCCGGCGCAACATAATGTTGATCTGCGCCCTCGGTTTTACTATTTCATCGGTATTATGTGGCCTTGCCAATAGTTTGGAGGCGTTGGTTTTTTACAGGGTGTTGCAGGGGGCGTTTGGCGCCCCATTGGTGCCTGTATCTCAGGCCATCATTCTGGACACGTTTCCCAAAAACCAGCACGCTTTGGCTACGGCCTTGTGGGGTGTCGGTGTCGTATTTGGCCCTATCATCGGCCCCACCCTGGGCGGTGCCATTGCCGAGGAATATAGCTGGCGCGGGGTGTTCTTCATGATTGTGCCCTTTGGGCTCGTCACGACCGGAGCGATTTGGGTGTTCATAAGGCGGCGTCCCAACCGCCCGAAAGGCCCTAGTTTAGATTGGGTTGGTTTTCTTGCCCTAGCGGCAGCATTGGCTGCTTTTCAGTTCATGTTTGACCGTGGCCAGCGCAACGATTGGTTCAATAGCTCAGAAACGATTGTAGAATGTACCATCGGATTTCTAGCTCTCTATGTATTTCTGGTACATATATCGACGGCGGAACGGCCATTTATCAGCCTCCGCCTGTTTCAAAACCGTAACTACAGCATTGGCCTAATTTTGGCCTTCATCTTTGGCATGCTGAATTTCACGCCTTTGGTTCTGCTTCCGTCGATCCTGCAGGACCTTCGGGGTTATCCCGACTCAACGATCGGTGTGCTTCTGGCTATCCGGGGCGCAGGCAACTTGGTTTCGTTCCTATTGGTAATCCGCCTGGCGCAATGGAACGTACATGTCACTCTAACCCTGGGTTTCCTATGCCAGGCAGTTTCGGGCTGGGCTATATCACAATACGACATCAATCTAACCTATTTTGGTGTTGCCTGGACCGGTGTTCTGCAAGGCGTTGGCATCGGTTTGACCTGGGTACCCTTGACCCTGATTATGTTTTCCACAGTGAAACCCGCATATCTGGACGACGCTACGGCCGTATTTCACATGTTGCGCAACTTTGCCTCTTCATTATTCATATCCATTTCGGTCGCCGTGGTTATCCAATCTACCTTTATTAACAGCGCCGAACTGGGCATGCCCCTGTCCGAATTCTCAAAGGTGCTGACCATGCCTTGGGCCATCGGTATTTTTGATGTTAGTTCGACCCAGGGGTTGGCCGCGGCAACTGGAGAGATCGAGCGTCAGGCTGCCATGATTGGATATATAAATGCGTTTCGCCTGTTCGCAATTATCTCGCTGATCCCGATACCCCTAATCTGGCTTGCCCGCATGCCTAAACAAGACGCTGAATAGACGGCATCGGCCAGCTCGGTTCGACGACTTTTGATCGGCATTAAGGGTCATATTATCCTACGATAATGTAATCGATGACAGCTGCTGCGGTAAAACTATTTTCGCTCATACATAGCGATCGATGGATACGGCCCGCGCCGCTGCTGAAGCCTCGGGTGACTATGCAAAACTCTTGTGTGGGGCGTCCTGTCAGCTGTGAGAGTTATCCACGACCACGTGGACAGAGATAGCCAAATTTATCGCAACTGTGTGCGAAACGCCATAATCCGCCTGATATAGGGCTTACCGTGGGCTACCCTATCTACGGTTTGTTTATTTTCTACCTCGGTGGGAGTTTGATGATTCACTCGCATTAAAATTCAATGTGCGTTCCATCGCCAATAGATCTGATGAAGCGCAAAGCTGTTTCATTTTTCATTAAATGTAGATACTGTTGGGGCTGTTTTGGAGGTTGTCTGGGAAAAATCAGGTAACGAATTATAGTCCTAATTGACCTAATCGGGGGATTTTACATGTTGAGACTTATACTTTGTGGAGCCATTGCGGCGACCGCTTTACTGGCCGCTCCAACTAGTATTTCGCAAGCGGAAGCTAAAACCTACAATCTTCGTTATGCTGATCTCGGCCCGCCTCGTGGCCCCCGTGCAAAGGCCTTGATGTGGTGGGCTGACGAGCTAAAAAGTCGTTCCGGAGGACAGCTTAACATCAAATTCTTCTGGAGCCAGTCTCTGGTAAAGGCCAAGGCGACCATGAAGGCTGTGGGCTCTGGCCTTGCTGACATAGGTACTGTAATCGGTGTCTATCATCCAGCAGAGTTCCCAATTTGGAACTTCTCGAATACGCCATTTTTGATTTCCGATGCCTGGGTTGGTATGCGCACGTGGTATGAACTGCGTAACAGCACGCCGGAATTGAATAAGGAAACGGACAGACAAAAAATTGTTATACTGTTCAACAACACAACCGGTCCCGTGCAATTGCTCATGGCCAAGAAAGCGGTAACTACAGCCGCTGGCCTGAAAGGCATGAAAATTCGGGCTACTGGCGGTTGGACCACCCTTTTCAAGAATTTAGGCGCTTCACCTGTAAAGATCGGTTTCGGCGAGCTTTATGCGGCTCTTGACCGCGGTACCATTGATGGCACGGTGAACTACACGCCGTACGTCAAGTCCTATAAGCACTATGAGGTAGCTTCCCACCTGGTTGAGGCTAATATGGGTCAGCTTCTGGGTTATGGCGGCGCCATCAACTCCAAACTTTTCAAAGGTATGGATAAAAATTTACAAGACATTCTTGTTAAGACCTCAGACGAATACATGGATGTCTATGCAAAGAACTATATCTCAGATGCCGTCGCTGCCAAAAAAGCAATGATGGCTGGTATCGATGGTAAAAAGGTTACATTTCATTCGTTGAGCGTCTCCGAAGACAAGAAGTGGCGGGCTGCTGCTGCGAGTTTTAGAACCGACTGGATTTCCAAGATGAAGAAAAAAGGCGTCGACGCTGACGGCTTCATCGCTAAATTTGAATCAATCCACAACAAATATAAAAAGATCGTCGCGGAAAAGGGTTATCCTTGGTCAAACTAGAACCAATTGATCAATAGCCAAGTCGCGATTCATTAGGGGACAGGGTTCCGGTCCAGTGGACCGGAACCCTGTAGTCTTGTTTTGAAGATTTTGAATTGGATTGACCGTGCGACCGTTTTTATTTCGGTCATGGGCTTAATCACATTGACCACATTGGTGTGCGTTTCCGTCATGGGTCGTTATTTGTTTGCCGCGCCAATTCCTGATGATTTGGTTTTTTCCGAGTTCTTGATGGTGTTCATCGTTTTTCTGCCGTTGAGCTCGGTTCAGGCCGCGCGGGAGCATGTCTTTGTGACAATTTTCACGGAGTGGATGCCAAACCGCAAAAAGGTGGTGCTGGAAACCTTCGGTGTTTTTGTCGGGTTGATCGCTTTTACGATTGTTGCCGTTGCCGTCTATACGGATTTTCAGGAATCCTATGACATCCAAGCCTTTGTGGATGGGCCGTTGGAACTGGTCGAATGGCCGGCAAAGTTCACCGTGTTCTTCGGCATTGGCCTGTTCGCAATCCGTCTGCTGGTGGATCTGGTGCAATCGGTTCACGGAATAATTTATGACACGGCGACGGCAACCCGGGCGGAAGAAGACCGTGTCCTTGATACCGAACCTTGAGAGTTTTTATACGTAATGGATCCTTTTGTACTCGGAATGCTCGGCTTGGGCGCGATGTTGTTTCTCGTGGCTCTGCGAGTGCCCATTGCCTTTGGTATGGCCATCGTCGGCTTTGTCGGCTTGATCTTCGCAGTCGGCTGGCCCGAAGG
>CAJWZI010000284.1 GCA_913049615.1 uncultured Alphaproteobacteria bacterium
CGCTACATGCTGGAGGATGTAGCGCTCGGCCTGGCGTTCCTGGTCTCTGTCGGCGTATGGGCAGGTACCGAAACACCGGTGGCGCGCGGCCTCCTCGCACTGGGCTCAGCCGTGGTCGGCAAGGATTTTCGCACCGCGGGAAGGACGTTGGAAACCTTGGGGCTCGCCGATTTGAGCCGGGACGAGATGCACGACTTGTTGCAAGGGGGGCCCGGTTGAGCGCCCTGCCTCGGATCGTGGCGGCCGGCGCCGGGCGAATGGGCCAGGGGATCGCCCAGGTGTTCGCCTATGCAGGCTACGAGGTTTCGCTGGTCGATCTGAAAACACGCCCCGATGCTCAGACCGCCCCCTTTGCCAAAACCGCACTGGCGCAGATCGAAAAAAATCTTCGCTTTCTGGCCTCGCTGGACGTGTTGCCCGACGACAAGATCCCGCCCATCATGACCCGCATTCACTTCCAAGCCGAGCCGGAAGCCGACCAGGCGCTGTCCCAAGCTGATTTCATCTTCGAGGGAGTGCCCGAAGTCCTGGAGATCAAGGAGCCTGCCCTGGAGCGTATTTCCCAAGCCAATGAACAGGCCGTAATCGCGTCGACCACGTCGACCATGGTGGTTACCCAATTGGCCGATTTCGTGAACAATCCGGCGCGCTTCCTCAACGCCCATTGGCTCAACCCCGCCTATCTCATTCCCCTGGTGGAAGTGAGCCCCGGCCCGGCAACTGCCCGGGAGAGCACGGCTTCACTGATGACCTTGCTCAAGCACGTCGGCAAGCGCCCGGTACGTTGCGCTGCCCGGCCCGGTTACATCGTCCCCCGTCTCCAGGCCGCCGCCATGAACGAGGCGGTGCGCATGGTTGAAGAAGGCGTGGCAAGCCCGGCCGAGATCGACGAGGCGGTGCGCGTTGGCTTCGGCGTACGCTACGCCACCATGGGCCTGATTGAATTCATCGACTGGGGCGGCGTCGATATCCTCTATTACGCTTCAAACTACCTCAAGGACGCACTCCCCGACCGCCGCTTCGAACCACCACCGGTAATCGCCGAGATGATGGAAGACGGCCGCAGGGGGATGCGCGAGGGTCAGGGCTTCTACGATTACCGCGAAATGGACGTAGCGGTTTACCAACACGATATGCTGGCCCGCTTCGTCCGCCTACTCAGCCACATGGAACTTCTGGCCGCACCGGCGGATTGAGTGGTCGTCCGACAAAACGTGAATGAGAGAGCCCGTTTTTTTGTATGCTTGGGGATAAATCTTCACGTTCCACTTTAAACTATGGCGTACGGCTTTAGCCGAAGATTCGAGGCCTTCCGGACCCGCGAGACAATTACCGACGTAGCAGGACCGAGTCAGTTGTTTCAAGCTACTGCGGCCACACCTCCACCATCGCCACTGGCTAGGCGCATTCTGTCGCATCGTCGCCAGGCTATTGAACGAGGCCTATAAGGAAGGCGCGCCGTGGGGGAGAGTGGGTTTTATCCTGTTCGTACAGACCTTCGGCCGATTTGGTGATCTTGAAATTGTAGGGCGCACTACTGCTCCGTTCCGGCATGACATCAGCCCTGCAGCGTGTTAATCACCTGTTCGCAGGTGGCAATATCAGCGATCGTGGCCAACGATGTGATGGTTGCTTCATGGGCCTCGTCGCTGAACGCCGCACAGCCGTCGGCAAGAACAATGTTGCAAAAATCCAGCGCATGGGCATCGCGCACAGTGGAGGCCACCCCGCCGTTGCTGACGATGCCACCGAAAATCAGGGTGTCCAGTCCAGCCTTGTTCAGTACCCATTCCAACCGACTTTGAAAAAAGGCAGAGAACGCGACTTTTTCCACGCTCAGGTCAGCTGGTTGCAAGTCGTCGATCAGCGCCTGACCAAAACTGCCGGGGGCGAAATCGCCCTTGCTGAGGAACGGCCGCAGTTTCTTAAGGTGTGACGACATGAGAGGATTACCATCCTTGCCGGGAACCAAAGTGAAATGAGTCGAAACAATTAATCCCCCGGCAGCGCGCACAGCGTCGGCTACCTGCCTCAGGCGTGGCGGCAAGGCAGCGATGGCGTCGCAGGACTGCCCTGCGCGACCGTAGGCGCCCTTAGGATGCAGGAAGTCGTTCTGCATATCCACTAACATCAAAGCGGTACGTTTGGCATCGACGGTTAACACGATGTCAGTCCTCATTCTTGCGGGTTATGAGCAGATTGCCGAAGCGGTCAACATCGCCTTTGAGATCAGGCTCGATGAAAATAGTGGTATCCGGCTGCTCAAGAATCGCCGGACCCGGCACCGTTACGCCGACCGACATCGGTAAACGATCATAAATTGGCGTCTCATGCCAGGTATCGTTAAACCATACCGGACGTGTATCGACGTGCACTTGCCCAAGCGACACCCCATCAGCTGGCGCCAACAAGGCCAGGTCAAACTTGGGTCGGTGCCCGAGCGTCGAGACCCGCAGGTTGAGCACGCGGATCGGGATACCCTCAAGCGGGCGGCCATAGACCTGGCGATAGCGGTTCTCGAAGGCGTCGCGAATTCCGATAACTGAAATCTCCGTGCTCTTGCCGTCGAATTCCAGTAGCAACGGCACGTCTACCGTATGGGTCTGCCCCAGATAACTCATGTCCAGTGCAAACTGATATCCAATGCCCTTGAAGGACGCCCCGGCTCCATCGAGAAGATCGAGACCTTTCTTCGCTAGGTCGCTTATACGCCTATCCAGTTCCGATATATCGAGGTCGTCGAGCAAGCCGTTGACCGTCTGCACGAAATCGTGACGCATATCGGCAATAGTGCAGCCAAGCGCACTGTTGATACCGGGAAAACGCGGGATGAGAGCGCTTTTCAGGCCCACTTCTTTGATCAGGGCGCCGGCATGCAATGCGCCGCCACCACCGGAGGGCATGGCTGCGAAGTTCTTGGGGTCGAAGCCGCGCTCGATGGAAACCAGACGGATGGCTCCCGCCATCCTGGTATTGGCGACCCGGATGATGGCTTCCGCTGCCGCCATGACGTCAAGCCCCAGCGGCGATCCGATGCGCATCTCGATGGCCGCCTTGGCCGCATCCACGTCCAGGCAATCGAGCTTGTCGCCCATCGGCTTGCTGGCATTAATTCGACCCAGGGCTACATTGGCATCGGTTACCGTCGGGCGGTCATTGCCCTGGCTGTAACACACCGGGCCAGGGTTGGACCCTGCCGATTGGGGCCCTACCTGCAATAAGCCACCACGGTCGACCCAGGCAATGGAACCACCACCCGCGCCAATGGTAGTCATTTCGATCATCGGTGTGCGCACAGTCATGCCGAAATCGATGTTGGTTTGCGCGGCCAACGTGCTTTCACCCTCGACAACCAGCGAGACATCGAAACTGGTGCCGCCCATGTCACAGGTGACAATGTTGTGAAACCCGGCCTCGCCAGCAATATAGGTGCTGGCGATGACACCCGCTGCTGGACCGGAAAGTGCTGTACGTACGGGAAAACGCTGGGCAGTATCCATCGTCATGACGCCACCGTTGGACTGTACGATCAGCACCTGGCCCTCGAACCCGTTGACCTTAAGAGCATTTTCAAGTTTTGCCAGATAACTGCTGATGAGTGGCTGTAAATAGGCATTTAGCGCTGTCGTGGAGGTTCGTTCGAATTCCCGAATCTCCGGCAGGATATTCGATGACGCTTCCGCGT
>CAJWZI010000285.1 GCA_913049615.1 uncultured Alphaproteobacteria bacterium
CAAATCCCCGGTGTGATGCAACACCCCCCACGAGTGCACGACATCATAACCCCTGCCTGATTTTTCTCGTAATTGCCTCACGTCGCTCGAAGAGAGAATTGAACCCGGGATCAGGGTCAGTTTCTCTTTGGCTTCAGGGAGAAAAAATTGACTAGTCAACTCCAACGCTTCAGCACACCGAGGGTTAACATCCAAACAGCATACAGCCGCGCCGGCGTCCGCTGCGCACAATGCTGTCAATCCCTGACCAAAGCCTACGTCTAGAAACGATCTGGATTTCAGCTCTATACCCAAGGTCAGTTCACAAAACGCCTCGCGAGCACCCTCCACACGAGACGTTGTCAGAGCGCGGGCAGAATAATGCTTCCAGTTACTGCCAAAGTCGAATACCTCAATCATCGAATAAGGCTCCAGATCGGTAGTTGATCTTATAATCTCCCGAAGTCAGCTTCCTGAAGTGAACAGAGGTTGCTGCATCCAGCGCTCCAAAACAAAATGCGCCCAGAGAAAACTGCGCCAGTCCGCTTGGCCATTGATGTGTTCAGTGTAAATACGCTTTACAAAATCGGTATCTACCAGTCCATCTAGAGCATCGGGATTGATGCTTAATGAACCCTCCTTAAACCATTGACCTATGGGTATTCCAAAACCTTTTTTCCGCCGATAGAGTATTTCTACTGGCAGGACCTTCGCCAAGGCTTTTTTTAATATGTATTTGGTCTCACGACCATCGAACTTAAGCTCTGCCGGAATAGTTCGCACCAGATTTACCAGATCAATATCCAGAAACGGTGAGCGAACCTCAAGAGAGTTGAGCATACCCGCCCGATCCATCTTCGTGAGGATATTGTTTTGAAGATACATCTCCATATAGAACTGAAGCGTGCGATCAATATCGTTTTCCGCGCCGCTCGCTTCCCAGGCGGCAATCGCCTCGGCGTAGACTATTTCTGGATCCATTGGATTACCAAAGAGTCGGGACAGATGCCCTGGCGGCAAAGTACCTAACCACACAGGGTTGCGGATTCTAGGCTCATACCCCAACCCTGATAAAAATTTCTTCAACTTGAAATCCAGGCTCATATTACGATGCGACACGGGGATTTTACCTATCAAATTCGTAATTGCCCCATGTACAGATTTCGGCACAAACCTGGAATAAAGGCGGGCCGGACCTAGCGCTTTAAATGGGTCATAACCGGCAAAGAGTTCGTCTGCGCCATCACCACCCAGGGCAACCGTCGCCTGGTTGCGCGCCAAGCGGCACACAAAAAAAGAGGGGATCAATGAACTATCGGCCATCGGCTCATCCAGATGGGTATAAACATCATCGAGCAGTTCTAGGCAACCAGCCACTGTTAACTGTTCGTTGGTATGATCAGTACCGAGGACAGCCGCCATATCGCTCGAATAAGCTGTTTCGTCGAAACTTTTGTCCTCAAAACCAATCGAGTAGGTCTTCACATTTTTCGATTTGCTTGCAGTCATGGCGAGTGATGCCACGCTCGATGAATCGATGCCACCACTCAGAAAGACCGCAACCGGCACATCCGCCTGCATCCGGGTACTAACGGCAGCGTAGAGTTTCTCTATCAGGGCCTCACTCAGTGCCTGGGGCCGGTTGACCCAGTTCATCTGGGGTGCAAATTCAAAACGCCAGTACCGCTCGAGCTCGGTGCTGTGGTCTGTCAGGTTGTAGACCAAGTTGTGCCCGGCCGGAAGTTTCTCCACGCCGCTGACCATTGAGCCGGGAGCCGGCACATAGCCGTGGGCAAAGTAGCTGACCAGAGATGTGGGGTTTATCTCAGAGCGGATAGCCGGATGATGGCAAAGACTAACAAGCTCTGAGGAGAAGTAGAACTCGCCATGGCGTCGGGCATAATACAATGGCTTTTTACCAAAGCGGTCGCGACTCAGCCACAGCTCGCCTCGAGTCCTATCCAGTAAGGCAAATGCCCACATTCCGTTCAATCGATCAACAACAGAACGTCCCCATTTCCGGTAACCATGGAGTAACACTTCAGTATCTGAGTGGTCAGTTCGAAAAATAACGCCGTGGGACTCCAGATCGCGGCGAAGCTCACGATGATTGTAAATTTCACCGTTAAACACCAGCACCAGTGAAGCGTCTTCAGTCAACATTGGCTGATGCCCATCGGCAATATCTACGATCGACAACCGCCGATGACCTAGATACACACCCTCCTCATCGTTCCAACTACCAGCAGCATCAGGACCCCGGTAGGCCATGGCCTCCATCATGGTCTCAAGAATGCTTTGATCTCCGTTTCCGGTAAAACCACAAATGCCACACATTACAAAAACTCCGGTCAGTTACCCGAACCGTTGCCGCGCTCAACCTGATAAAACTCTCTTCCCGCTTGCAATCGGTAAACGCGGATAAGAATCTCCGCAATAATTCCCAAGCTCACCAGTAGCACCCCAGACAGAAAGAACAACGCGGTCAATAGCGGCAGCGGAGTTTCGATAAAAGTTGCCTGACCGGTAAACTTGTAGAACAGTGCCAAAGCGAAAGCTAATAGAGCTGCCATAATGCTCGCTACGCCCAAGCCGCCAAAAACATAAAGGGCTTGGAGGAATAACGCTGCAGAAATTTCAAGAAAACCAGGTCGAGCAAAGTTTTCAGGCTACGACGGGCAGCACTTTCCCGTCGCGCCAGGCCGTGGCTTCGCGGAAGCTGCGTAACTGGCGCCTCGACAACCCGTCCGCCGCGCCATGCTACGTATACGGGTATGTATCGATCCAGATTGCCCGACAATTGCAGATCCTGTACTGCCGTTAGCCGGTATGCCCGTAGCGAACAGTCGTAATCATGCAGTTTAACCCCAGAGACTTTCGAGATTATCCAATTGATCAACCAGCGTGGTCCTTGACGGGTCAACCGTCCACCATCCAAGTCACGACGCCAGCCTGCGCATACATCAGCACCTTCCTCCAGTCTCGCGATCATCTTGGGGATATCAGCAGGATCATTTTGCAGGTTGGCGCTGATAGTGACGATGTAATCACCACTGGCGTGGTCAAACCCCGCCTGTAGCGCCTGAGTAAGGCCGTAGTTGCGTCGCAATTGTACACACGAAACCACGTCATGCTCAGCAGTCAATTCAGATAGTCTCTCACCAGTGCGGTCGGTGGAGCCATCGTTAACAAATAGAAAGTGCCACGCGAATTGACTCTCCATAGCAGCGACACGAGAAAGTTTTTGCCATAGAGGGCATATTGCCCACTCTTCATTGTAGGTCGGCACTACTACTGTGATGACGATTTGGTCCTCGCTCACTCTATCCATATCCTGTAATTTTCTGAATTCACTTTAACGCTCATTATGAAAACCCATATTACGAGACTTCCGACTTTGAAACTACTCCCGTACTAAAGCCCACGCCAAGGTAAGCTATGCGGTGAACAAAGCCCGCACGGAGAATCTTACCAATCTTGCACTGAATTTATTTGCCCTTTTGGGTAACCAGAAGGGTTGTCGGTATAGACACAAAAAGATACCCCTTCTCGCGGTACCAGTTCTAACTTGCCCGCCGACCAGAAAGTGCCGAAATTCATGCCAGAAACCAGAGCGAAAGGCGGGGACATCTTTGTGAACTGTTCCTGTGCGTTAACTCCCTGGCTACGTGGGAAGGTGCGAAGAAAAT
>CAJWZI010000286.1 GCA_913049615.1 uncultured Alphaproteobacteria bacterium
GTAATAAATTTGTACGGCCTTTTCCAAATCCGTACAGTCATCGCCGGCCACTCGGTGGGAAAATTCAACTACTGCTGGATGGTCGCTGTCAATGCAAATGCCGGGTTGCAAATAGGGCTCGAAATCCTCGATGGATGTCGCTTCACTCATGGTGCGGCTCCTTTTTTTGTTCGTGCCTTCATATAGACCAAATCTGTGCCTGCGCCTATCCCTCCCCTGAGTCTTGCTGTTGAAATTTTCCTCGATAGCCCGTGGCGACCACATACATTTCCGCCGATCCCGCGCGGGACGCCTGCGGTTTGGCATGGCGGACCTGGGCGAAGTCCCGTTTCAGATCCGCCAGTAGGTTTTGTTCGCTTCCCCCCTGCCAAACCTTGGCGACAAATCCGCCCCCGAGGCCTAATACGCCACGGGCGAGTTCCAAGGCTGCCTCGGCCAGGGCGATAATACGGATATGATCGGTGGTCCGGTGCCCCGTGGCTGAGGGTGCTATGTCACTAACCACAAAATTAACTGGGCCTTTTAGAGCCTTGCGGATTGCAGTTTCGGTTTCTAGGTCCGTGACATCGCCTATCAGAGTTTTGCAACCCCCGATGGGCTCAATCTCAGCCACATCCACGGCTAGGATTGTGCCGCTGGGGCCTAGGATCTGTGCCAACACCTGGGTCCAACCACCGGGAGCTGCGCCCAAATCCACCACCGTCTGCCCCCTCTTAAAAAGGCCGAATTTTTCGTCCAGCTGCAGCAGCTTATAGGCGGCACGGGAGCGGTAGCTATCCCTTTTTGCCGCTATCACATAAGGATCGTTTAATTGCCTCTGCAGCCATCGCGTGGATGAGCTCTTACGTCGCCGGGCGGTACGTATCCTCACCGCAAGATTGCGTCCTGATGGACGGGTTTTGCCGCCTCTTCTGGCTCGACCGCCATCCCGCGATTTCATGGCTGCGCGTGGGTACGGTCTCGGGAGCGGTCCCAATGCATCAACGACAGCAAGAGGCCATCGCTGAGTCCCCGGTCAGCAACTCGTAGCCGCTCCAGTGGCCAGGTGCGATGGATTGCCTCCAGAATGGCGCATCCTGCGACCACTAGATCGGCCCGACCCCGTCCGATGCAAGGGTGTGCCGTTCGCTCTTCCAGGTTCATGGCCCGCAGGTATTTCGCGACCTCACGGGCATCAGCGAAGGACAGCCATAGGCCGTCAACCCGTTGCCTGTCATAGCGTTTCAAACCTAGAAGCACGCCGGTTAAGGTTGTAACCGTTCCCGATGTGCCGATCATCTGCACGCCGCGGTCACGAATTTTCCGGTTAATGCTATGAGAGTTCTCGAATAGGCTTAGGTCATCACATACGCGGCCCACCAGGTTCTCGTATTCGTCTGGTGCAAAATCTCCTCCGCCGTGACGTTCCGTGATATTGACGACGCCATGGGGCAGGGATGCCAGGGCGATAGGCTCGAGTGCAGTGTCGTGGCCCTGGCGGACCCAGGTCAATTCGGTGCTGCCACCGCCAATGTCGAATACCAGGGCGAACCGGGTCTCGGCCTCCAGTAAGGGCTGGCAGGCGGTAAGGGCTAAGCTAGCTTCTTCCTCTGCCGTAATGGTTTCCAAGTACAGGCCAGCTTCTCGGCCCACACGCTTCAAAAATTCATTACAGTTCTTGGCTTGCCGGCAAGCTGCCGTAGCCACACAACGAGCGCGGGTGACCTTGCGACGGCGCATTTTTCCCGCACAGATCTTCAAGGCTTCAATTGTCCGATCCATGGCCTGTTGTGACAACTGCTGGTTACTTTCCACTCCTTCACCCAGGCGCACGATGCGGGAAAAGGCATCGACTACACGAAAACCCTTGGCATTTGGGCGCGCGACCAGAAGTCCACAATTGTTTGTGCCCAGGTCAATAGCCGCGTAGGTATGTCCGTCGGTGCCAGCTATTTCGCTTTGTTGCCGCCTCCTTGTTTCTTCCTTTATTGCCACCATAAAATAGGCCCCGAATGGTGTTATTTTCTTTTATAATAACCTGACCTCTTGGGCGGTTCCTGGCAATAGCCGAGTTCACTTTTCTGGCTCTGTTGACATCCAAGCGGACGCTACATAGGTTCCCAAAACACTGTTGGGGACTCGTCTAATGGTAGGACAGCGGACTCTGACTCCGTAAGTCCAGGTTCGAATCCTGGGTCCCCAGCCAATTATTTCGTCCTCCACAATTCATGATCATGAGGCCGGCCAGACCGAAGGAATGCGGCCGTTCAGGCGATAAGCCAACAGACCTACATATTCATGTGTAGCGATGTCGAGTGCTCTTAAGCCGGCTTTAAGGTTGAGGCGCAATCGAAATTCCATTTTCCCACCAACCCCAGATGGGGCGGCGATTACGGGCCAATCCTGGGCGTGGAAAGAAGCCAGGGCGCGGGGCATATGCCATGCGGAGGTGACTAGTAGCCAACGTTGATCAGCGCGCGGCCGAGCCAGTTGATACCCCAGTACAGCATTTTCAAATGTATCCAGTGAACGATCCTCGACCAGTATGCGCGTGGCTGACAGACCCCGGTTAATAAGATATTCCGCGATCAAGAGTGCTTCTGTTTGCCTTTTTTCGCCAACATCAGCTCCTGACTCCACGTTGCCGCCACAAATCAACAGCTTCGCATTTGGATAGGCTTTGGCCAGGCTCATGAATTCCACCAATCGGTCCGCGGCCTTGCCGGGCACTGCATGGCCCATTAGTCGTGATGTCTTCAAAGCTACCGCTCCCCCAGACAACAGGATAATGCCGTCAATCTTACTGTTGCTCGATTCAAAAGAAGCAAATTGGTTATTTAATGGGGATAATAACCATTCGCCGACGGGCAGAGTTGCCAGCGCCAGAAGCGAAGCGGCAACCAGACTTACTGACCAAAGCCCCAGACGCCGCCAGCGGGACCAAAGCAATAGGACTGACAGGCACAGAAGGATCAACGCCAAATTTAGTGGATTGGCCAGAAGCCAAAATAGCTTGGCAAGCGTATAGAACATTTGGGGTTCCTTAATGCCGTTTTTCCTGATTTTGCATAATAGGCTAATTTCAACAGCATTATGGAGGCGCAAATCACTATGACACCCGGTCGCCCGATATAACCCTTTCAGCGAGTGCAGCCGTTTGACGCAGCCGCATCTCAAAATAATTTATGGTTATAATTGGTTGAGATATTTTTCCCGTAGCAGATCACAAATGTTAGTATTAGTTAAAAGTAATCACGCTTTTTAAGCTTCTGCCCGAAGAAAAAATATTCCGAAAAATTCGTTAGGGTCGGTCCAAACCCTTAGTGTTTTGTATCCTGCGCGGGCGGAGAGCGCTTTGAACTGATTTTGGCCGTATTTGTAGGAATTTTCAGTGTGAATCGTCTCACCCTTCCTGAAAAGAATCACGTCGCGTCCTAGGGTTACCGTTTGTTCCGTATGACTGACTAGGTGCATTTCAACTCGACCTAATTCAGCGTCATAGACGGCGTCATGACTAAATTGAGTCAAATTGAACGTTGTTCCGAGATCACGGTTTAATCGCGCTAGCAAATTCATATTAAACGCCGCAGTGACACCTTGAGAATCATTGTAGGCAGCCCGAAGAATTCGCACATCTTTTTTTAAATCAACGCCAATCAGCATGACACCCATTGGTCCTACTACTTTC
>CAJWZI010000287.1 GCA_913049615.1 uncultured Alphaproteobacteria bacterium
GGGGCTATCTTAGCCGGTCACATCGCCTTGGAATGCGGCTTGGATAAGGTTTTGTCCTATGACATGGGTGGTACCACGGCAAAAATTTGTCTTATTGACGAGGGTAAGCCGCAAACCTCGCGCACATTCGAGGTTGACCGACAATACCGCTTTACCAAGGGTAGCGGTCTACCTCTACGCATTCCCGTAATCGAGATGGTGGAGATTGGCGCCGGTGGCGGTTCCATCGCTAAAATCGATAATCTAAATCGTATTCAGGTAGGACCAGAAAGTGCTGGTTCGGAACCGGGGCCAGCGTGCTATGGCCAGGGAGGGGAAGACGCCACGGTGACGGACGCAGACGTCGCCCTGGGCCGCATTGCGCCGGAAGGATTTGCGGGTGGATCAATGAACCTGTCTCCGGAGCTGTCGGTGGGCGCATTGGAGAGAGCCATCGGACAGAAACTCAATCTGGATGGGCCTCTGGCTGCCTTTGCTGTTTCCGAAATGGTGGAAGAGAATATGTCTAACGCTGCCCGCGTGCATGCAGTGGAACAGGGTAAGGAACTTGCCGCCCGAACCTTGATCGCCTTTGGTGGTGCGGCGCCGCTGCATGCCTGCCGCATGGCAGAAAAACTGAACATGGACCGGGTCATTATTCCCCAAGGTGCGGGTGTCGGTTCCGCCATCGGCTTTCTTGCGGCGCCTGTTTCCTACGAGGTGGTACGTAGCCGTTACACCAAACTGGAGGAATTCGAACCCGCAGCATTGAGCCGGATGTTCTCTGAAATGCATATTGAGGCATTTGACATTGTTAGTGCTGGCGCGCCGGGGGCCGAGCTTGACGAGCGACGCATCGCCTATATGCGCTATATTGGTCAGGGGCACGAAATCGTTGTTGATGTGCCGGTTCGCGATTTAAAAGAAGCCGATGGCGCGGGATTGAAGGCTGCCTTTGATAAAGCTTACGAGGACTTATTCGGCCGAGTTATTCCGTCTATGCAGGTGGAAATTCTCACATGGGCTCTGTCGATTTCCACAGTGCAGCCGCCGACTGATCTCAGGGAGGAGGTGGCCAGAGGTCCGATTGCCCCGACCGCTGGAGAGCAAGAGCTGTTCGATGCCGATCGTACGGATTTTGTAGCCGCCCCGGTGTATCAAAGGAATGATTTGGATCCGGGTATGACCTTGGACGGGCCAGCCTTGATCATGGAGGCGCAGACGACAACCGTGGTTACCGATCATTTCACGGCAATGATCAATGGCGTGGGACATATTGAGCTGCGCCGCAAACAGGGAGATAGCGCATGAGAAAAAATTCTGCTCTTTCGGAGATTCAGAACCAGATCATGTGGAACCGTCTGATCGCCATTGTGGAAGAACAGGCACAAACCCTAATCCGTACTGCCTTTTCTACCTCGGCCCGTGAGGCGGGCGATCTCTCAGCCGGCGTATTCGACACGCAAGGTCGCATGCTAGCCCAAGCGGTGACGGGAACGCCGGGGCATGTGAATGCCATGGCTGCCTCGGTCGGGTTTTTTCTGAACAAATATCCCGCCCATACCATGCGGCCAGGAGATGTCTATGTCACCAATGACCCCTGGATGGGGACCGGGCATTTGCATGATTTCACTATGGTTACACCCACCTTCTATCGCGGAAAGGTGATCGGCCTGTTTGCCTCCACCACCCATGTCGTGGACATTGGCGGCATTGGATTTGGGGCGGATGGCCGACAGGTCTATGACGAGGGGCTATATATGCCCATTCTGCCTTTGGCACGGGAAGGCAAGATGGATGAAGCCATTTTAGAAATTGTCCGCGCCAATGTGCGCGAACCTGTTCAGGTGGAGGGAGATTTGTATTCCTTAACCGCCTGTAATGACATCGGCTGCCGACGCTTGGTGGAAATGATGGACGAGTTCGGCCTGACAGATCTAGGCGGACTGGGCGCCTATATGGTTGAACATTCCCACCAAGCCATGCTCGATGAAATCGCCAAATGGCCTAAGGGCACCTATCATAATGCAATGCGTATAGACGGTTATGACAAATCTCTAGACTTAGTCGCTGTTCTTACCATCGCTGATGACGGCATCTATGTGGATTTCGATGGTACAACAGGGGTTTCCAACTACGGCATCAACGTTCCCATCACTTATACCCAGGCCTATGCCTCGTTCGGTGTGCGGTGTTTGGTCGGGCCCAGCGTGCCGAACAATGCGGGGTCGCTTTCGGCCGTAAAGGTTACCGCACCTGAGGGCTGCATTTTGAACGCGCCGCATCCCTGTGCAGTGGCAGCGCGTCATATTACGGGACAAATGCTGCCCGATGTAGTCATGGGCGCCTTGCACAAGGCCATCGCCGGGAAAGCGCCTGCAGAAGGGACATCGTGCCTGTGGAATCCCGCTCTTATGGGCGGACACGGCCTGGTTCCGGACGAAGAATTTGGAGATGCCACCCCATTCGCGGTGAACCTGTTCCACACCGGTGGTGCGGGCGCCCGCCCTCAAAAAGATGGATTGTCGGCCACTGCATTCCCATCCGGCGTGCGAAACACGCCGGTTGAGATCAACGAATCCATTGCTCCTATCGTTGTGTGGCGAAAGGAATATCGCACCGATTCCGGCGGTGCGGGAGAGTTTCGTGGCGGTACAGGGCAGGTTATGGAAATCGCGAGCTCTGAAAATGCCCCGTTCGCCATCGCTGCCACGTTTGACAGGGTCCACCATGCGCCGCGCGGCCGGGAAGGGGGACGGGACGGCTTCACTGGTAAAATTGAGCTGAAGTCTGGTCGACCTATGCGCAACAAGGGCACCCAATCCATCCCTAGTGGTGATAGATTGCATCTTGAAATGCCGGGCGGCGGCGGATACGGCGACCCAAAAAAACGAGACCCACTACGTGTAGCGATTGATGTACGCGACGGCATGGTTTCCTCCGAGGCGGCGCGTAAACACTATGGCGTTGCTCTGGACGAACAGGGGGTGGTTGATGTGGACGCTACCCAGCAATTGCGGTCAAACTAAAAAGGGTTGTCATATGGTTCAAGAGGAGCAGAGGGCTCCAGACTTTACGATACCATATGGCGGTGGTGGTGGGGTGGCGCTTAAGGATCTTAGGGGCAAAAAGGTCGTATTATTCTTTTATCCTAGAGACGACAACTCCAAGTTGTACTGCCGAGGCCAAGGATTTTAAGGGGCTCAAACGCAAATTTTGGGCCAATAGAATTACCGTAATTGGTGTTTCTAAAGATACTGCGGCCAAGCACGAAAACGCCGCTGTTGACCCATTACAATTACATAGGATCGAAACTGCCCTAGAGGCATACAATTTCTACCTAAGTGACTGAGACAGAAATATAGATCACCCCTATCTCGTCACCGAAGTCCGGATTATCGGGCAGGTAAGGTTTCGGTTCTGAAATTGAGGCAGTGCTAAATATACCCTTGTCAATAAGCGCTTCAATTGTCTTTTGGAGTTCTCGTTCATGGAAAAGATCATCACGTTGAGTGAATATTAATGTGCCACCCTTACGGACGACACGGGCGAACTCCCGCAAGATGCCTTCAGTCTCGGGTACGTAGGTCAATACGCCGATGCAGGTCAGGGCATCATAAGATCCATCAGCAAATTCGAGGAGAAGGTGTTGAAAGTCGACCTGC
>CAJWZI010000288.1 GCA_913049615.1 uncultured Alphaproteobacteria bacterium
TCTGGACATTGTAACATTGCATTTACCAGACAACGATGAAACCGTTCTGCGGAATAGCGAGACGATTGCTACCCTGCTGGATCTTCAGGCCAAAGGGATAATTGGTCTGGTTGGCGCGTCCACCAAAACAGTGGCGGCGGGAAAAGTGGCCATCGAAACATGTGATCTGGTTATGATTGCCCTTAATGAAGCGGATCAAAGCCAACGGCCAGTATTGCACGCTGCAGCCGCTGCGGGAAAGGGCGTACTCATAAAGAAACCACTAGATAGTGGACACGCTGGCGATGCGGGCTCCGCTCTTAGAAATTTGTTGTGTCAGGACGGCATAACCAGTGTGGTTGCAGGCACAATTAATCCTAGCCATTTGCAGCAGAATACAACCGCCGTGCAACGCGCGCTAATGGAGTGATAACACCCGCCAAATCGGGGGGCCGAGGCGTTTAAGTCAATAATCACTGCGTTGTTACGATAGCCACTGAAACAATATACCTGTTATCGTTCAAATGCCGCCTTTAACATCGACCGCGTCGCAAAAAACCTTGTCTGCCGGCCAGACGACAATGGGTCACGGCACCGGATCCTCCCATCGCCTAAGGCGCTTGGCGGCGGCGCGGGCAAATCGCAAGGTGACCTCCCGACGGCGGCTAGCATGCAAGGGATTGGGATTTTTTTGAGATGGGCGAGCAATATCGCCGGAATATGCATCCGCCAGGATCAATCCTGATTCATCAGGCAGGATCTCCACAGGAAAATCGAGCGGCACAGCAAAATAGAACAGATCGCAAAAATCCATGTATTCCGGCCATTTTTGATCGGCGCGAAAATCTGCCGCGCTGATTTTGATTTCCGCGATGACAATCTTACCCTTCCGATCAATGCCGACAACATCCGCCCGGCGTCCGGAACGCAAAGTGAACTCTGTCAGGCTGTCGTATCCCATATGTCTCAAAAGGCGCCCCACTCCTCGGGCCAATTGCTGGGCGGCACCATCCCTGGGCGCGGACATTCAACCCCGTTTCACAAGATAGCGCGGGTTGGCCAAAGCAATTTTGTCCTCGGCCGTTCGCCGCAAGTGCGCCAGCAATGCCTCCCTTTGGCCATCAATCTCTCCTGCCCGGATGGCCCGGCACAATTCGGCGTTCAATTCCGCCAGATCTCCGTCGCGGCCCAAAAGATTTTTGAGTCGCTCCAACTCGGCATAATCCATGGCGTCGCCCTGACCCATAGTGCGTTCAACAATAGCCAAGGCATTAATGGCAACCCGCGCGTGAAAAGCCAACTGTCCCTCCACATTAGGTGCCACATGATCTTCAAGAAATTCACGCACAGCTTCGACTAGTTCGGCCGCGTTAGGTCTATCCGTTGGCATCCTAATTCCTTTAATCTAGCAGCAACATCAGATCGTATTCTGTTTCCGCAGCCCGACGGCCGATCGCGGCGTATTCCACGGTCCTTTGATCACCATCCAGATGGGTAAAGCCCAAAATCATGCACAAAATGCCCCAGCGTAAAGTTCCAAAAATCTGCCAAAAATTAATCTCTTCTTCATTGATTCGTATACCGCCGCCCGCCTCATAGCCGTCCAGAAGCTGACCGACATTGCCAAAACCACCCACAACCTTATCGTTGTAACCATATCGCCATGCCTGCACGCACATCCACCCCAGATCTGCGCTGGGATTGCCCAAATGAGCGGACTCCCAATCCAGCACGCCCGCTAGACCGTCTTCATCCACAAGAATATTACCGTTGCGAAAATCGCCGTGACAAAGGGAATAGCGATCGCCAGCTAACTCCAACCGCTCGCCGAGCCAATAGAAGCCATATTCAAAGCCGGCATGAGGCTGATGAAAGGAATCCATAATCCGACGGTAATGCAACAATTCCTCCGCAACCCGCATGCCATGCATTGTCGGTAGCGCCTCCATGTCTATGCCATGGAACCTGGCCGCCGCGTGGCCTACTTGAAAAGCCAGCTTCGACCGGGCCCGAGCATAGGCATCGTCGCGCAGTATGCGTCGGCCCAGTGTCTCACCGTTCAGACGGTGGGTAAAAAATCCGGGCGTGGTACGTTCATCCGAATGTAGGAAGAACGGCACAACGGGTTCCGGTGCTCCGGCTTCATCCGCCAGTTGGATCAGGCGTCCTTCGGTGAGGCGGTCTACCGCCAAGCGGCCCTCGGGCACGCCCTCGAACTGTTTGTCGACTTGCCGGTCCATGGGATCGCGCTTAAGGATCAGGGGTTGGCAGTCGCCATTCGGTTTTAGAGCATCAAATGACCAGGTCTCCCTGCTGGCCCCGCCTGAAAGGCGCACCAAACCACCAATGTTTGTACCCTCGCCGTATTCGACTGTCATGCGGTCTCGCAGCACCTGCGTCAATTGCTCCGCCGCCGTCAGTTCCGGGTTCTGTACCGCGTTCGTCATCTAATCCACTAGCTGCAACAAATCGTATTCGCCTTCCACCGCGCGCCGGCCGATCGAGACTTTCTCAACAGACCGTTCCTTGCCGGTGATATGGGTAAAAGCCAGCGTCATACAAATCACCCCCCACCGCATGCAGCCAAAGACCTCCCAAAAGTGCAATGCATCTCTGGAAACGCGCCCACCGCCGCCTGCTTCATAGCCGTCCAGCAGATCCTCTATTTCACCAAAGCCGCCCACAGGCTTGTCGTAATAGCCGTAGCGCCAGGCACGGATACAAATCCATCCCAAATCATTCAAAGGATTGCCCATGTGCCCTAGTTCCCAATCCAAAACCCCCGCCAGACCGTCGCGATCGACTAGCAAATTACCGTTGCGAAAATCTCCATGCACCAGTCCAATGCCGTCGCCCGCCAACTCCAACCGTTCCCGCAGCCAATGGAATGCATATTCAAAACCCGCATGCGGTTGTTTGAACGAATCCACTACATCCCTGTTGTAGGCCAAGGCCTCCGGAACAGCCAAATTAGGCAAATTTGGTAATCGATTGTGAGGAATAGAGTGCAACCGTGCTGCTGCTTCGCCGCATTGAAAGGCCAACTTCTGCCGAGCCCGTGCAAAGGTGTCTTCCCGCAAAATCCGACGCCCCAGGGCCTCTCCTTCCAAACGCTGCATGACAAAGCCTGCGGAGGTGAGTTGATCCGCATCCAAAAAGAACGGCACCTCCGGTACAGGTACCCCGGCCTCGCCAGCCAGTTGCATCAACCGTCCTTCCGTCCATCGGTCCACGCCAAGATGCACTTCACCCGCAAAGGCATCCTTTTCTTTAATTTCATCCAAGGGATCGCGCTTCAGGATTAAGGGCTTCCGGCTGCCGTCGCGCAGAATAGCATCGAACGACCAGGTTTCCCGGCTGGCTCCACCGGACAGGCGCACCAGCCCATCGATCATTGTGCCTACACCGTATTCAACGGACACGCGATCCCCCAAAACGGCGGCCAGATTTTGGATTTGAACCTCGGCCTTTTTCTTTGTCATATCAGCCGTCATCGCTCGGAAATTGCAAATTACGCCACGCCGGCACCGTCCCACAGGATAAATGGAGAGGTATCGTCATGGCAAATGACTACCCTAGGATTTTGCAACTGTTGAACCGCGATAGTTTTGTTCAGGCAGCGGCTCAGTTTTGGACTCCGCCATTTATCCGGTGATCAAGTTAAG
>CAJWZI010000289.1 GCA_913049615.1 uncultured Alphaproteobacteria bacterium
TCCACAGTCTGCCTGAACGTTTCATATGCCGGGTGATGGCGCGTCGAGCTGCCTCAATCTGGCGACCGGTGATCCGCGCCGGACCAGTGGCCTTCAAGCCGTAGGAGCCGAAATCTAGCTTGTTTCCGCCCTTGGCCTTTCCGTGAATGCGGCCCTTATGGGCCTTGCGGAATTTTGTTCTCTTCGGTTGCAACATGGTTTGATCAACCTAATCCTTATCGTTCCGGGCTGCAGTTACGAACGCTGCGTCTGAGTGTTCTGATTACGCTTGTCCTGAGCCATGGGATCACGCTCCATAATCTCTCCCTTAAAGACCCACACCTTGACTCCGCAGGTGCCATAAGTTGTGAACGCCGTGGCTTCGCCATAATCGATGTCAGCCCGCAGGGTGTGCAGTGGCACCCGGCCCTCGCGGTACCATTCAGTGCGGGCGATTTCAGCCCCGCCTAAACGGCCTCCGCAATTGATGCGGATTCCCAGGGCGCCTAAGCGCATGGCAGACTGTACTGCCCGCTTCATAGCCCTGCGGAAGGCGATACGGCGTTCCAACTGGTTGCAGATGTTTTCCGCCACCAATTTAGCGTCGATTTCTGGTTTTCGGATTTCTACTATATTTAGGTGTACATCACTTCCGGTCATCATCGACAAGGACTGGCGCAGCTTTTCGATGTCGGCACCCTTCTTACCGATCACAAGTCCAGGACGGGCGGTATAGATAGTCACTCGCGCTTTCTTTGCCGGGCGCTCGATGACGACACGGGATATACCCGCCTGCACAAGCCGTTTCTGCAGGAAGCGACGTATGCGGATATCCTCATGCAACAAGTGACCGTATTCGCGCTTGTCTGCATACCAGCGGCTATCCCAAGTGCGGTTAATTCCGACTCGCAAGCCGACCGGATTGACTTTTTGACCCATTATTTGGACTCCTCGCGCTCACGCAACACAATACGGATTTCGCTGAATGGTTTCATAATCCGGGCCATACGGCCACGGGCCCGGGCGCGCATGCGCTTCATCACCATGTTCTTGCCCACGCTGGCTTCGACCACATACAATGCGTCCACATCCAGATCATGGTTGTTTTCTGCGTTGGCGATTGCCGATTGCAAAACCTTCTTCACGGGCCCGGCAACGCGACGCTTGGAAAATGTCAACTCCGCAATTGCACTTTCCACATCGAGCCCGCGAATGGTCTGCGCAACCAGGTTCAGCTTCTGAGGAGAAGTGCGAATTTTTCTTCCCAGGGCCCAAACTTCGTTCTCAGTGAAACGGCGTTCTTTCGCTTGTTTACCCATGGTCCTAAACTCGCCGTGCTTTCTTATCAGCGGCATGGCCATAGTAAGTTCGGGTCGGGGCGAATTCGCCGAACTTGTGGCCCACCATATCCTCGTTCACAAACACAGGAATATGCTTTTGACCATTGTGTACGCCAAATGTCAGGCCCACGAACTGTGGTAAAATTGTCGACCGCCGAGACCAAATTTTGATCACATCTTGACGCCCTGAAGCTGCCGACGATTCCGCTTTCTTAAGCAGATAGCCATCGACAAAGGGGCCTTTCCAGACAGAACGGGACATCTTTTGCCGCCTCTCTATTTCGAGCGCCGCCGGCGCAGGATGTACTTGCTTGAGGGATTTCTAACGGAGCGGGTCCGCTTACCCTTTGTTGGTTTGCCCCACGGGGTCACCGGATGTCGGCCACCCGAAGTCCGCCCCTCACCGCCACCGTGGGGATGGTCCACCGGGTTCATGGCCACGCCGCGCACCGATGGGCGTTTGCCCAGCCAACGATTGCGACCGGCCTTGGCTAGCTTGATGTTTGAATTATCCGGGTTCGATACGGCACCTACGGTGGCCATACATTCCGCTCGCACCAGCCGCTGTTCGCCCGAAGTCAGACGCAGAATGGCGTAACCCTGGTCCCGGCCCACCAGTTGCACATAAGTACCGGCAGAACGAGAGATCTGACCGCCCTTGCCTGGCTTCATCTCCACATTGTGGATGATGGTGCCGATCGGCATGCTCGATAGAGGCATGGCGTTGCCGGGCTTCACGTCAACGCGATCGCCCGCGACTACAGTATCGCCCGGAGCCAACCGCTGCGGCGCCAAAATGTAGGATAAATCGCCATTACCATACTTAATCAGCGCGATAAAGCCGGATCGGTTAGGATCGTATTCCAGGCGCTCTACCGTCGCCGTTTCAAAACGCCGCCGCTTGAAATCCAACATCCGGTAACTGCGTTTGGCCCCACCGCCACGGCGCCGTGCGGTAATCCGGCCATGATTATTCCGGCCACCCTTTTTCGTCAGACCCTTCGTCAGGGCTTTGACTGGTTTGCCGTTATGCAACTCCGAGCGTTCGACCAGAACCAAGCCCCTGCGGCCCGGCGTAGTTGGTTTATATTGCTTTAACGCCATATAGTTACACCCCGCCCATAACGTCGATAGATTCCCCGTCTACCAACGTCACAATGGCCTTTTTCCAGTCCGACCGGCGCCCTTTGACACCCCGGAAACTCTTAGCCTTGCCCTTGACCCGCAAGGTGTTTACAGATTTCACCTTAACTGAAAACAATTCCTCCACCGCTTCCTTGATGCGCGGCTTCGTGGCATTCATGGCAACGCGGAAACTGACTTGCCCGTGCTCGGACCCCATTGTGGCTTTTTCTGTGACCACAGGACCCAGGACCGTTGAATAGATTTGTTCTTTGTTCATTTAAAACGCGCCTCCAGAACTTCAACAGCGCTTTTGGTCAGCACCAAAGTATCACGGCGCAGGATGTCATAGACATTGGCGCCGGCAGACGCCATGATTTGAACGCCTGGGAGGTTGCCGGCGGCCCGCACCAAATTTTGGTCCAAATCACCACCGTCAATGATTAGCACATCACCCCAGCCCAAGTCCGCGACTTTGGTAGACAATGTTTTTGTTTTAGCCTCCTCCAGGGCTGCCTGATCGAGGATAACTAGCTTGCCCTCGGCATGTTTCACCGACAGCGCCGAACGCATGCCAAGGGCCCGGACCTTCCTGTTCAACTTGTGGATATGATCGCGCACGCGGGGACCATGGGCCACGCCGCCGCCCCTAAACTGCGGCGCCTTGTTGGACGAATGCCGCGCCCGGCCAGTGCCCTTCTGGCGCCAAATCTTGGCGCCAGAACCACGGATCGCGTTACGCTCCTTGGCACCATGATTGCCTCCCCGGCGCTTCGCCAATTGCCAAGTGACCACGCGGTGCAGGATGTCGCGTCGCGGTTTGATGCCAAAGACTTCCTCCGCCAGCTCAATATCGCCGATGGCCTTGTTGTCCAGGGTTGTTACCTTTGCCTTCATGGCAACTATTCCTTCTTGCCGCCGCCTTTGGATGCATCGTCTAAATCATCCAAGGCTTCCTCCGCCTCGACATCGTTGGGGACAGCCACCGCAGCCTCTTCTACAAGAGTTTTTTCTGTTACTTTCTCAGTAGTTTCTTCCAGCGCATTCTCTATCGGTTCCTCGGCGAGGGTCTCTGCCGATGTGACCTCTTCCACCGGCCGCGCCATCAAACCCGCCGGCTTGGGAGCATCTTCATGCAGCAACTTTTTCACTGCGTCCTGAATTAGCACCCAACCGCCCTTGGAACCCGGCACTGAGCCCTT
>CAJWZI010000290.1 GCA_913049615.1 uncultured Alphaproteobacteria bacterium
GAAAACAGATACCTGGTGGAAAGTGAGGCTTTGCTGGCGCAGGTTGACAACGACCGCGTCGAGGTGGCCGATTGACCCGACCTAGGGGAATCCCATAATGAAATAATCGGTCTTCATGGCGGTGATTATTGCCATTGTTGCAGCGGGCTGGGTGCTGAGCGGAGAATTCGGCGACAAATACGGAGTGGCAGATAAAACCGCCGGTGATCAATCAAAGCCCGAACAGGCTACATCCGTAGCCGAACGTATAGTGAAACAGGGCCAGGCGGCCCTGACCGCTGTGCGCACCGAATCCTCCCAAGCGCGGAAACACTGGAGTAAGATCACCGTGCGCGGCCACACGGAAGCTAAGCGCAAGGTCATGGTGAAGTCCGAAATCAAGGGCCGGATCACAAAAATTTTGGTAAAAAAGGGCAGCCGTGTCAGACGTGGCGATGAACTAGTCCGTATCGACGTAGCTGACCGGAAAGCCCATATGGCCGAAGCTAAGGCTCTGGTGCGCCAGCGTGAGGTTGAATACGAAGCAGCCAAGAAGCTGCGAAAAAAGGGCTACCGTGCGGAAACCCAGTTTTCCGCTGCCGCGGCTAAACTGGATTCTGCCAGGGCCGGGGTTAAGCAGATGGAAGTGGCCCTGTCGCGAACCATTATCCGAGCCCCCTTTGATGCCGTTGTTGACAGTCGCGAGGTTGAGCAGGGAGCCTATGTGGAGGCCGGCAGCGGCATTGCGCGGTTGGTGGACGAAGAACTTTATCTGGTGGTGGCCCAGGTGGCCGAAACTGATATCAGTCGACTGAAACTGAATAGCCCGGGCAGTGCAACTCTAGTGACTGGTCAGAGGGTGGAAGGACGTATTCATTACATTTCCGCCATAGCGGATGAGGCCACGCGTACTTACCGGGTCGAATTGCTAGTGGCTAACTTGAACCGGAAACTGCGTCACGGCACCACTGCTGAATTGTACTTCCCGACCAAGCAGTCCTTGGCCCATTTCATTACTCCGGCGATCCTGACCTTGGACGATCACGGAACAGTGGGAGTTCGCTGCGTCGAGAATGGCGATCAGGTTGTATTTTATCCGGTAAAAATAATCGACAGTGACGCTGATGGCGTTTGGGTCTCGGGCTTGCCGGATATGGCGGAGCTCATCGTTGTCGGTCAGGAATATGTTCGTCGAGGTGACCGTGTTCGCATCTTTAACGCCGCCGGAGGAGACAACGACGGCAATTCCAAGATGGTGCCGAAAACTGTCCCGAAGACCGCTGATTTTTCCGCGTCATGAACGCTCTTATTTCGGTCGCGGTTCATCATTCCCGCACTGTTCTGTCGGTTCTCGTTCTGGTCCTGATCGCGGGTACTATTTCATTTCTTACCATCCCAAAGGAATCCAAGCCGGATATCAACGTCCCCGTCGTCTACGTCTCAATGAGTCACGAAGGTATATCGCCTGAGGATGCTGAGCGTCTGCTAGTACGGCCGATGGAACAGGAACTGCGCTCCATCGAAAATATCAAGGAAATGCGTAGCCGAGCGGAAACTGGTCATGCCTCAGTCCTGCTTGAATTCGATGCTGGGTTCGACGCGGATAAGGCCTTGCGTGACGTACGAGAGGCCATCAACTTGGTAAAGCCGGATTTGCCGGACGAAACCGATGAGCCTACGGCTCACGAAGTAAATGTAGGACTATTCCCGGTGCTGGTGGTTACCTTGGCCGGTGACGTATCCGAACGCACTTTGCTGAAAATTGCCCGTAATCTGCAGCGCGAGCTGGAAATGCTGCCTGGCGTTCTGGAAGCGAAAATCGCCGGCGATCGCGAAGAATTGCTGGAGGTGCTGGTAGATCCCCTACGCCTAGAAAGTTACAACATCAGTCACCAGGAACTGATCAGCGCGGTTACCCGCAATAATCAACTGATTGGCGCGGGGCCCATGGATACCGGCAAGGGACGTTTCCCCTTGAAGGTGCCGGGCTTATTTGAAACAGCCAAGGACGTCTTGGATTTACCCATCAAGGTGTTTGGCGATGGGGTTATTACCCTGCGGGATGTGACCACTGTGCGCCGCACGTTCAAAGATGCCGACAGCTTCGCACGGATCAACTCGCGTCGTGGTGTAACATTAGAAATCAAAAAACGCTTAGGCGAGAACGTGATCGAGACGATCGATCAGGTTCGCCATGTTGTAACCGCCCGATCGAAGGACTGGCCAACCAGCGTACAAGTCAACTTCATTCAGGACGAGTCGAAAGACATTCGACGCATGTTGGAGGATCTCCAGAACAACGTTCTTAGCGCTATCCTCTTAGTGATGATCGTCGTCGTTGCTGCTCTGGGGGTGCGCACGGCGGGCCTGGTAGGCTTAGCCATCCCTTCTTCGTTCCTATTGGCCATTCTTGTGCTGGATTCCATGGGCTTGACTGTAAATATTGTGGTGCTCTTCGCTCTGATTTTGGCGGTTGGCATGCTGGTGGATGGCGCCATCGTCGTCACAGAATTCGCCGACCGGAAATTAGCGGAGGGGTTGCCGCGGCGGGAAGCCTATATTCTTGCTGCCCAGCGCATGGCATGGCCCATCACGGCCTCCACGGCGACCACGCTTGCCGCTTTTATGCCCTTAGTATTTTGGCCCGGCGTGGTTGGTGAATTCATGAAGTTTCTGCCCATTACTCTGGTCATCATCCTTACAGGATCGTTGATGATGGCCCTAGTATTCGTACCAACTCTGGGCGGCCTTATAGGCAAAGCGGGTTCGGCTAACCCGAAAGTTTTGGCTGCTCTGGCGGCGGCTGAAGACGGAGATGTGAGCCAATTACCCGGTTTTACGGGTACCTATGCGAGGGTGCTGTCGGTCGTGATCCGAAGGCCGCTCTTGGTACTGCTATCAGCCATTGTCGTATTAATGGGTGTTCAGTTCGTCTACCAAAAGGTGGGAAAGGGCATTGAATTTTTTCCTGCCGTTGAGCCCGAACAAAGTCTGATTCACGTGCATGCCCGAGGCAACATGTCGAGCCGAGAGAAGGACGCTCTGGTCCGTGAGGTGGAGAATGAATTGTTGCCGGTCAAAGGTATACGCACAATCTATGCTCGTACGGGGGCTCGTGGTCAAGGTGATGAACAGGCCCAGGACGTGATTGGCACCATATTTGTCGAATTTGCGGAATGGGACAATCGGCGCCCCTCCGCAGAGATCATGGCGGAAGTGCGGGAACGGACTGCCCATCTTGCGGGTGTCTGGGTGGAGCCACGTGAACCCGACGTAGGCCCCCCCACCGGCAAGGACATTCAAATTGAAATCCGCTCCCGTTACCCGGAGCGGATTAACCCCGTGGTTTCCAAAATTCGGGCTAAGTTGCAAACCATGAGCGGCTTACTGGACGTAGAAGACAGCCGACCCCTGCCAGGGATTGAATGGCAGGTAAAGGTGGACCGCTCCCAGGCAGCCCGGTTCAACGCCGATATCCTGACCGTAGGCAAAGTGGTGCAGTTGGTAACCCACGGCATCAAGGTAGGCGAATACCGTCCTGACGATGCGGATGAAGAGGTGGAAATCCGTATCCGGTTTCCTCTGGAATACCGCAATCTTCAACAGTTAGACCAGTTGCGGGTGCAAACTAGCCATGGCCAGGTGCCCATCTCTAATTT
>CAJWZI010000291.1 GCA_913049615.1 uncultured Alphaproteobacteria bacterium
GTGTCGTCGCGGTGCGTGCGGCGGGCCTGGGACTGGTAGGCTTGTCGGCGAAGATTCCTGCCTTGATTTCGTTTTTATATTTGAATGAATTTCTAACCACGGCTGTCTGTCTTTATGCCTTATTGCATGGACGCTTCCGGCCCCGCCGGCGCGGGTCCCTGGCGCCCGGTAGCCTGGAACCCCTCTGATGCGTCTCTCACCTACGTTTTCGCTCTATCTGGGCCGGCAATTTTTGATGGGTATAGGCTTTGTTCTAGTTATCCTGATGGCCTTGATCTTTCTGATTGATGTTGTCGAGTTGCTGCGCCGGGCCTCGGGCCGGGAGGCGGCGAATTTTGGCTTGGTGCTAGGCATGGCGGTGCTGAATTTGCCCGCCCTTACCCAAAAGGTTTTGCCCGTGGCCACTCTGTTTGGCGCTATAGTCACGTTTTCGCGCCTGACTCGCAGCCATGAATTGATTGTCGCCAGAGCCGCCGGTGTTTCCGTATGGCAGTTTCTGACCCCCGCTCTGGTCATCGCCCTATTGTTGGGTACGTTCATGGTAACTTTGTTCAATCCTCTGGCTGCCATCATGTCTGCCCGATACGAGCAATTGGAAGGCCGATTTCTGGAGGGGCGGCAAAGCCTATTGGCGGTTTCGGCAACGGGGTTATGGTTGCGTCAGGCGGACCAATTCGGTCAGTCGGTAATCCACGCACGCCATGTTTCCTCGGCCGGGACAGAGCTACGAGATGTGATCGTTTTCATGTACAAGGGGCGGGACAGGTTTGTCGGCCGCATCGATGCAGCCGGTGCTGTGCTGCTAGCCGGGCGTTGGCGTCTGACGGACGCCTTGCTGACCCGTACGGATGGCCCTGCCGTCCGCACGGAAGAGTACGAATTGAAGACCTCGTTGACCTTGGCGCAGATCCAAGAAGGATTCGCATCACCCCAGACCCTATCATTCTGGTCGCTTCCCAATTTTATACAGACATTAGAAATGGCTGGATTTTCGGCTACCCGTCATCGCCTGTATTGGCATAACGTGTTATCGACGCCCCTTTTGTTGGCTGCCATGATCCTATTGGCAGCGACATTTTCCTTGCGTCTGACTCGACGGGGGGGTGCCAGTCTGTTGTTGGCTGCGGGCGTGATGACGGGTTTCTTACTTTATTTGGTTTCAGACGTTGTGCATGCCTTTGGTATTGCTGGTAATCTACCTGTGGTTCTAGCGGCCTGGACCCCAACGGGGATTTGTACCTTGCTGGGGCTGTCCCTACTGCTGCATTTAGAGGATGGCTGAGTTCATGGTACGGCTCGGCCGCATCCTTGTATTGTCAGTTCTTTGGTGCGCCGTTGTCGGGCCGGCCTGGTCGCAGAAAATTGGCGAGGCGCCATTCTTGTTGTCTGCCGATCAAATGACCTACGACAAGAAATTGGGTTACGTGACGGCCATTGGCGATGTGGAAATTTCTAGCGAGGGCCGGGTCTTGTTGGCAGATCGCGTCAACTACAACCAGCGGGACGGCGTGGTCACGGCCAGTGGCAACCTTACCCTGTTAGAGCCTAGCGGCGAGGTCATTTTCGCGGAACATATGCGATTGTCGGACGATTTGACTAAGGGCTTCATTGAAAGTGTTCGTATTCTGCTGACCGACAATTCTCGCTTCGCCGCTAATGAAGCCCGCCGGCATAACGAAAATCAACTGGAAATGAATCGAGCGGTCTATTCGCCTTGCGAACTATGCGAGGACGACCCGTCCAGGGCGCCTTTGTGGCAGTTGAAGGCAGTCAAGGTTTTTCATTACAGAAACTTGCACGAGGTCGAATACAGGCACGCTACCCTGGAAATTTTTGGCATTCCCATTGCTTACACACCCTACTTCCGCCACGTTGATCCCTTGACGCAACGTAAGAGCGGTTTTCTCGCGCCAAAGTTGGGTTCCTCTTCGGAATTGGGTTCTACGTTGCAGATCCCCTATTTCTGGGCCATTGATCGCGAGCGCGACTTGACATTCTCTCCTATCATCACGTCCGAGCAGGAACTCGTCTTAGTTGGTGAATATAGGGCTTTGACCGAGTTGGGTGGCTATCACGGTGAGGTCAGTCTGACCTATACGGACAAACGAAACGATAACAACGAACGCCTAAGCGAGAAGGAAATACGCGGTCATGTTGATGCTCTAGGCCGTTTCGATATCGACCAGACATGGCGATGGGGATTCGATCTGTCGCGGTCGACGGACGATACCTACCTCAGCAGATACGATTTCAACGGCGAAGATACACTGACCTCCTCCCTCTTTGCCGAGGGTTTCGGGGGCCGGTATTTCGCCGCTGCGTCAGTCTTTGCCTTTCAAGGATTGGAAGTAGACGATGATCCGGGAACCACGCCGTTGGTCGCGCCCTTGCTAGAATATTCGGCCAGTTTGAATTCAGAACTACTTCCTGGCCGCGTGCAATTCGATGCCTCGGCGGTATCTCTATACCGCCGGGACGGTCCTGACAGCCGGCGGTTGAGCCTAGATGGAAAATTGCAAATTCCTTATGTGGATGACCTGGGTAGCATTTACGCCCTGACGGCTAACCTTGGAGTTGACTTCTACCATCTCAGTGGCTTCGCCGTGACGGGCAAGGTTGACGGCGATTCAAGCGACAATAGGATCGAGTCCCGTTTGTGGCCGGTCCTGGCTTTAGATTGGCGTTTTCCCTTTGTGCGACGGGAGGGCACCGTCCGCCAGGTTGTGGAGCCAGTGGTTCAGTTGATCTTTGCACCGTATGGGGGCAATCCCAAGGAAATTCCAAATGAAGACAGCCGCAGTTTGGAATTCGACGATACCAATCTGTTCAGTCTGAACCGCTTCCCCGGCAACGATCGGGTTGAAAGCGGTCCTCGCGCGAACATCGGTTTGAAGGCTTCAGCCCATGGCATCTCGGGTGGATACTCAAGTATCACAGTGGGTCAGGTATTTAGGGTCAAGGATGATGATACATTCGCTCCCAGGACCGGGCTGGATGACCATCGATCCGACTATGTTATGGCGTTGACCGTTGCGCCATCGCGGTTTTTAGATTTGAATTACCGCCTGCGCCTGGATCGCAACAAATTTTCCCTGCGCCGCAACGAGATCTATTTTTCTATCGGACCGGAATTTCTAAAATTGAACACTTCCTATGTAGCGTTGGAGAGGGAACAGACCGTGGACGAACTAGACGCCCGCGAGGAACTTTACAATACCCTACGTTGGAAAATCGACCAGCGCTGGATTGCTACGGCCGAGAGCCGCCGGGATTTGAGTGGTGACGAAAGCCAAATTAATTCCAGGGCCGGAATTCAATATCTAGATGAATGCATCGGATTCAGCTTGACCATTCAGCGGAAATTTACCCGAGATCGAGATGTGGAGCCGTCGACGTCCGTCAATATTCGGTTTCTTCTTCAAAATCTAGGATGAGGCGGTCCTCTTTACCGACCATCGATTGTTTCTTGAAGTTGGATGCCGAGTAATCCCAATTCATCCGCAGAAATATATGGAGGAACAGAAAATCTTCTACCCTAGTCGCAAATTATCATCTTATTGCCGCTATTGGATTAATCTCAAATCTCTATAATTTTGTGGGATTAGGCGCGTCACCATAGACGACTTTGGGGTCG
>CAJWZI010000292.1 GCA_913049615.1 uncultured Alphaproteobacteria bacterium
TTTTCGATCGTCAACAATTCCTCGCCGACCTGTTTCTTGATCTCCGGAAAAATCTGATCAATGACGCGCCCGGTCATCAACTCGACGAGTTTCTGATCGGTTGCCTCTTCCACCGGAATCGTATCGATGAGCCGGCCGTCCCGTAACACCGTGATACGATCGCCAATCCGTTTGATCTCGTTCATTCTATGCGTGATATAGATGATCCCAATGCCTTCGGACTTCAATTGCTCAATCAATTGAAACAACCGCTCCGTTTCGCGTTCCGTAAGCGATGCTGTCGGCTCGTCGAAAATCATGACCGAGGGTTTGGTTCGGAACGCTTTTGCAATTTCGACCATCTGTTGCTCAGCGCGGGATAGATAAAGAACAATAGACTTGGCCTTGAGTGCAAAGCCGAGCCGATCAAGCGTCTCCCTAGCTTGCCTACGCAGCGATACCTTATCCAATAGAGGGCCGCGCGTCAGTTCGGAACCAAGAAACAGATTGTCTTCAACACTGAGTTCAGGGACCAGGGAAAATTCTTGAAATACGGCGCTTACGCCTAATTCACGGGCACGTTTCACAGACGACAGCGTGACATTGTCGCCGTTCAAATTGATTGAGCCCGAAGACTGCCGATAAACACCCGCAACGATTTGAATGAGCGTCGATTTGCCGGCACCATTTTCGCCGAACAACACGTGCACTTCACCGCTTCGAACATCAAAATCAACATTGTCGAGCGCGAGCGTTCCGGGGAACTGCTTGGAAATTCCTTCGAGTCGAAGAATTACGTCCCCGGAGCTTCGTATCTCCGGGGACGCAGTTTCTTCAGTTACTGATGTTTCAACCATGGAAACTGGCTTCCATCAGCTCTTTTGTTAGTAGCGCTAGCAACGTCAGTCGACGCTAAAGGACGGAACCCAGCCCTTCGGGGCCAACGTCGTGCTGGTATCAAAGTCCTTGATGGTAGCAGGCGTCACACTGATCGCTACAGGTTGAGCGTGTTCAACCAAACGGGTCGGGTTCATATACTCTGGGCGACCGCCCGTAGCAAAACCCTTGTTTTCAAGAAGCCTCACAGCCTGATCGATAGAAATACGTGCCTGAATGATCATCTGATCGGTTGGCGCCATATCCATACGGCCCTGTTGCAGGAACATGTGCATTCCTGGCGTGTAGTAGTAAGAGGCTAGCTTTATCTGTCCCGACAGGTCGAGATCCCGGAGTGTCGCGATCGCGCTCTCAATTGCTGGGCCGACGCCAACGATGTAATCGAGATCAACTTCCCCATCAAACGTCTGGGACTGAATTACGTCTTCCACCAATTTGAGCTGAATCTCTTTGCCGGTGTCGCCCCATTTGGTCTGGACAATTTCGACATCGCTTCCCGCCACGGCGTCGTTACAACCTGCATCTCCGCCAGTGGACCAACCCGCACCCGGAGGTCCGGGGAACCAAGCAATTTTAACTTTACCGCTGCCTGCGGGATGCTGATCTGCCACCCACTTGCAGGATGTATGTCCCATTGAGTAATAGCTCATCAGAGACTTTGCATCTACTTGGGTCTTAACACCGTTAATCAAATCAATCACGGGAATACCCTTCGCCCGGATCTCATTAATTTGCTTAACATTACCGTCATTGGAGATTGCAGCCATAACGAGCGCATCTGCGCCGTTAGAGATGCAGTCCTCGATTTGAGAAATCTGCTTTTCGAGCTGGGTATAGCCTCCGGCTTCCATCAAGGTGATCTTCTGTCCGAGACGTTTGCCCTCTTCAATAATTCCATACGCTGCCCCGACCCAGTAAGAGTCTTTCAGGTGTGGAAAAGAAACGCAGATATGATGTTTCGCATCAGCCTTTTCTAAGGCCGTGTATGTAACAATTTCAAGACCTGCGCCCTGAGCAACAGCCCAGCACGCATCGTCACCACTCGTACAAGCCGGGTTATAAACCTGGATGTCTTGTGACCACGATTCTGCCTTTGCCTGGCTTGGAGCCAGCGTACTAAATGCGAGCGCGATACCGAAGGCGATCGCAGCCGATAATGTCCAAAGTCTCATGAGTACCTCCCTTGATTAAATCTACCTAAGAAACAAAACTTAGGGCCTTCTTATTTGTACCTATGTTCCCGCCTAGACCGGGCTGGCCCATTCAATCAAGACAGGCCGAACTTGTCGAGGCGTAAATCACATTTTATTTCGGAGATTAGTGAATAGTTAATGATCCCGTTCAAGCATTTACCGAGTCGTACTGAGTTGCAAATCGGTAAAATAGTCTCTTCGAAATCACAGGCGACCCGACGATGCGATAATGGTTTGGTTACTAGGGTTGCCCGGCCTGAGCTTCGCGAATTAGGCCCCTAAGACGGCTCGGACTCAGCGGCAGTTCGTCAATGGTGATTCCCAGAGGACGAAGCGCATCCTCGACCGCGGCCGCGAGCGCCGGCGGCGCGCCCATGCGGCCACCTTCGCCACCACCTTTGATACCATATTCGGTGAACGGCGAGGGCGTCACCACATGACCAATCTTAATATCGTCCGGCGATTCCAAGACCGACGGCAGAAGATAGTCGGTAAAGAGAGCGTTCTGCAATTGACCGTTTTCGTCGTAGTGATAATGCTCCATCAGCGCACTTCCGATGCCATTCACCACGCCACCCCGAACATGCCCTTGCAAGGTCATCGGATTGACCATAGTGCCGCAATCATGCACACACGCGTAATTCAGGAAAGAAATCTTGCCCGTTTCGATATCTATTTCGATGACCGGGATGTGGCACATATGGCCCATGATCGGATAGAAAATGCCCATATGCGAGTTGTCCTTGGCCGGCAGCGTCGTAACCGGGTGGTCATAGACATAAGTAGTGTCCAGGCCGCTCGTCAGGTCCAAGTCCTCTGGCAGATCGAGGCGGAAATAATGCGCCTTGTTGGCAAGCTCAGCGATGGTCAGGCGCTTCTCCGGCGCGCCCTTCAATGAGACGGCACCGTCCCTGAACTCGAGGTCGGCGGTATCGGCTTCCATCAGATGGCCGGCTATGCGCAACAGCTTGGCCTTAATCTTGTGCGATGCCCCAACCACCGCGCCCGCCACCATCACTGTGAAACGACTGCCGCCGGGTCCGGTAGAATTGAAACCTTGGTCTGAATCGGAATAGGTAACTTCGATGTTGGAGGGATCGATGGTCAATTGCTCGGCCAGTATTTGCACCGCCACAGTCTCGGGGCTGTTACCCCAGAATGGCGAGTGCAGGGTCACGAAGGCCTTGCCGGTCGGATCGATCTTGAGAGACACCGCGTCCGGTGAACTGGTCCATTCCCCGCCTGGTTCCAAATTCCACATCCAAAACTCGGTGGTGCTGAATACGCTGCGCTCCTGGCAAGTGGCGACGCCGATGCCTATATAGCGGCCCTCTTTGCGCATCTCCTCCTGTTTTACGCGCCATGCGTCGTACTCCGACAGTTCGAGCGCTTGATCGAGCACTGCTCCGTAGTTGCCGCTGTCATACATGTTGCCGGTCGGGATGAGATAGGGAAACTGATCAGGGGTAATAAAATTCTTGCGCCGAATATCCACCGAGTCCATGCCGAGTTCTGCGGCCGCGCCGTCAACCAGGCGCTCAATAACAAAAT
>CAJWZI010000293.1 GCA_913049615.1 uncultured Alphaproteobacteria bacterium
GGGGTGTCGATGGACTGCGTATAGGTGTCATCAAGGAAGGTTTTGGCCGCGAGGAATCTGAGCAAGTGGTGGACCAAGCCGTCTTGGCAGCGGCCGACCTGCTCGCGTCGTTGGGGGCAAAAGTCGAGCAGATTTCCGTACCTTTGCACAATGATATAGGCAAAATTTATATGCCCATGATTGCCGAGGGTATGGTGCGACAGTTCACCTTCGGCGGTGGCGTGGCTAGCGGCGCGGCCGGTTTCTATCCTCCAAGTCTGATCGAACAGATCAACAGACTGGGCAACCGGGCGGATGAATGGCCTGATACGGCCAAGGCGATTACCATGCTGGGTGCCTGGGTTGCCAAGACATACGGCGGTCGCATCTATGGCAAAGGCCAAAATTTGAAACGGCAGGCAATGGCGCACTACGCCGAATTGTTCGAAGAATGGGATCTATTGCTGACCCCCACATTACCCATGACAGCTATGAAGTTGCCGACCGAGGACGATGACCGCATGAGCCGGATTGGCCAAGCCTGGTGCATGTTGGGCAATACCTCTCCATATAACTATACGGGTAATCCGGCTATTTCCCTGCCATGTGGTCGCAACGTCGATGGGTTGCCCGCGGGCTTACAATTGATCGGCAATCATTACGACGAGCGCACTATCTATCGCGCGGCTGCGGCGTTCGAAGCTAACTTTGATTGGAAGACTTCATAAAAAAAGGGCGCCGCCACATTAGATGGCGGCGCCCCCGTTTTCAGTATGAACGTATTACATTGATTTCCACTTGGCGCCCTGCTCGAAGGCGTGGGCGGCGCGGTAAATTGTCGACTCCTCGAAGTGTTTACCGACCAGCATCATACTAATCGGAAGACCCTTGGACATGCCGCAGGGGATAGCCATTGCCGGATGATGGGTGATATCAAACGGCGCGGTGTTAGAAATCATCTCAAGAGCCCGTTGCACATATTCTTCCCGCGATGCGTCCGCGCTCGGCAGTGGCGTCGCCTTGACGGGTGTTGTTGGCATCAAGAGCAGATCATAATCCGCCAGTACAGCATCATAGGCGGCCGTCAGTAGACGAGTCAGGTTCATTGCCTTGCCATAATAACGACTGCCGTGTTGATTGTTGATGTAGGTGCCGAACATTGTCATCAGTTTGGTAGTTTCGGACATTTCGTCGGCCCTCTGCCGCCAGCCACGATGTTTGTCCATTAACGAGGTGACATAAAGATCCGGCCGGGAAATGCCATATCCATCTCCGTGCATCATGGTCTGTGTCAAGCCCTCGACACCGATAGGCAACCAAAGGGCTCCACCTAATAGGTGCATCGGTATAGAAACTTCTTTCACCTTCGCACCTAATGCCTGCAGTTTCTTGACTGCGGCACGGACCTTGGAGTTGACATCTTTTTCAGAATTTTCCTGCTGGTAGCCTTCCTTAACCACCGCAATCTTCATTCCCTTAAGACCCTTCTTGCCATCAAGGGCGTTCGTGTAACGCTGTGTCCTTACGTTGTATTGGCGCGGGTCGTAGCCATCCTCGCCGGCGATTACCTCTAGCAGCAAGGCATTATCTTCCACCGTGTTGGTCATTGGACCCGTGTGGTCGACGTAGATTTCGATTGGCATAATTCCGGTATATGGCACCAGCCCATGGGTCGCTTTCATTCCATAGATGCCGCAGAAGGATGCTGGCATGCGGATCGACCCGCCCTGATCACCACCCATAGCCATATCCACCTCGCCAGCTGCGACCAGGGCCGCGCTGCCCGAAGAAGAGCCACCTGCGGAATAACCCATCTTGTGGGGATTATGCACCGGCCCGGTGGCATTTGTGTGACTACCGCCGGACAGGCAAAAAGATTCGCAATGTGCCTTGCCCACGATGGTGCCGCCTGCATCCAAAATGCGGGTCGCGACCGTGGCATCTATCTCAGGTGTGTAACCTTCCAATGTGGCCGCGCCGTTCATCATCGGGACGCCGGCTAGCATGATATTATCCTTGAGGACGACGGTTTTGCCCTTGAGTTTGCCGCGTGAGGCGCCTTGGACGGTCGTCTTCACATACCAGGCATTGTACTTATTCTCGTCGCCACTCGGCCGGTAGCCGGGCGACCGTGCATAATTGGTTTTCGGTAGATTGTCTGGCATGGCGTCGATGAGGTTGTAGGCATCGACATTCGGACGCATTAGTTCAATGTAGGATTTGATGTCATCCTCAGTGAGATTTAAACCGATTTCCTCGGCGACTTCCCAAAGTTGATCGGATGTAGGCACTTGGACCGCCATTAGATGCTCTCCATTGTTGCTCGATAATTTTTCCTGAACAATGAAAACTACCCTTGGGACAGATAGCAACCCCAAAATCATATTCGGTGGGCGGGTAATCAATAAATTTTATGGAATTTTTAAGTTAATGAACCAAGTTTTCCATAATTGTCGTCGACGCCGGCCGACCGAACATCAAACAAAATTTAGCTAGATTTCGCCTTATTAAGTAAACCAGCAGGATGTCTCAAAGATTTTGAAGACAGTTATTTCAATATCCGCATTCATCTAAATTCTGCTAACGGTACCGACTCTGGGCCATCCTTTCCAAATTGTTAATAGTCAATCAACCACCCCAGACTTCTTCCAGGAATGCCAGCCAGTTTTCTCCTAGGAGTTTTTGAATAAGTTTCTCATTCCATCCGCGCTTTATCATCGCGGCAGTTAGATTTACGTATTCGGCGGGACCATCGAAGCCTATTGGATTATCAGGACGTTTTGTCATTGGTTTCGACAGAGCTCTGCCAATACCTTTGTCAGACCTTAGATAGTGGAAGAACGAAGTGTCCTGATCCTGGGTAAAATCGGTACCTATTCCAACCTGGTCCTCACCAACTACGTTAATCATATGCTCAAATCCGTCAATTACGTCATTAACTGTTGAGTCATCTCCATTTGGCATAAACGGTGTATAGGCAACAACACCTACAAATCCACCTTTGTCAGCAAGCATTTTCAGCATTTCGTCGGATTTGTTGCGCGTGTGGTCGTGCAGGGCATTTGGGAAGCAATGGGTGTAGGAGACCGGCTTTTTAGAATGGGCGATTGCTTCACTGCTGGTGGTGTCGCCTACATGAGAGAGGTCAATTAGAATTCCCAATTGGTTCATCATATCAACCACATCTCGGCCAAAGTCTGACAGGCCGCTGTCATGGCTTTCCCAGCACCCGGAACCAACCAAATTCTGCGTGTTATAGGTTAATTGGATTACCCGCACGCCAAGGTCGCGAAATAAACGCAAATGGTCCAGGTTCTGCTCGATGGCGTAAGCATTCTGCCAACCGAGGATGATACCGACCTTCTTCTCCTGTTTTGCCGTACGAATGTCAGCAGCGGAATGAACTTGCATCAAAATATCTGCGTTCTCGGCAAGGTCCTTTTTCCAACGCGCGATATTGGCCATCGTGTCGTTGAAACCATCCCAGACTGAGCAGGTGCAGTTCGCAGCAGTCAGGCCACCCCGATGCATCTGCTCAAATATGCTGCGGGACCATTTTGAGATGATGAGGCCGTCGATGACGATACTGTTTTGATGAAGAGTGTCTGCGAGAATTTCGGCCATATTCTATTTGTCCTTC
>CAJWZI010000294.1 GCA_913049615.1 uncultured Alphaproteobacteria bacterium
CAGGTTTCACGGTACGCTACGTCCTACGGGCTAAATACCCGGCCTTGCGGCCGAAGCCCGGCGCGAGAGCCCCTGGCATCGTGATAACCGGCCTGTCCAAAAAGCAGGCCCTTACGCTGGATCGATACGAGGGTGATGGGTATCGTCGAAAAATCCGCATGGTGCGACTCGCCGATCGTCGGCCTAGTTCTGCTTTCGTTTACATACCCCTAGCAAAATTGCGAATTGGCCCTAGGCCGTGGATTTTTGAAACATGGCATGCCAGGGATAAGGCAAATTTTTTGTGGGCCAGTGGACTGAATAATCCGCGACGATGCCAGGGCGCGGGCAGCATGGCAAGATGGGAGGGATAGTGATGAAAGAAGAGGGCGGCAAGGTTGCCATCGTTACGGCGGGGGGCAGCGGAATTGGGGCCGGTGCGGCTCGCAAACTGGCTGCTGATGGCTTTCAAATCGCCGTGTTGTCGTCATCTGGCAAAGGCGAGGCTCTGGCCAAGGAGCTTGGCGGAATTGGTGTCACTGGTTCGAACCAATCGAAGAATGATTTGCAGATGCTAGTGGATCAGATCATGGCGCAGTGGGGCCGCATCGATGTGCTGGTCAACAGCGCCGGCCATGGCCCGCGCGGTGCGGTGCTAGAGATCACGGACGAAGACTGGCATCTTGGCCTGGAAACCTATTTTCTAAACGTGGTACGGTCCACGCGCCTAGTCACCCCCATCATGCGAAAACAAAGATCAGGATTGATCATCAATATCTCAACATACGCTGTGTTCGAGCCCGACCCGGCATTTCCCACATCAGGCGTATTCCGGGCGGGACTTGCCGCATTCACCAAACTTTTCGCTGACAAATATGCGCCCGACAATATCCGTATGAATAATGTGCTACCGGGGTTCATTGCCACCTTCGCCGAAAAGGACGAAATTCGCGAACGTATCCCCTTGGGGCGTTATGGCACGGTGGATGAAATTTCAGAACTGATTGGTTTCCTAGCGTCCGAAGGAACAGGTTACATACCCGGCCAGACCCTACGCGTGGATGGTGGTGTCACCCGTTCCGTCTGATCATGCCCTTTCATCATTGTCTGGGAATGCCTCGGGCATGCCCAACGGCAAAGTTTCCACGTAAACCGAGGTGGAGGGAAAGGCGAAGCCGCTGCCGGCACCTTCCACGATGGCCTTGATTGCAAACGCCAGGTCCTCCTTGATGCGCATCCATTCATTCCAATTCGTGGTCGCCGTGAAACAATACAGCAAAATATCGATTGAGCTGTCGTTGAAGCTGTCGACGTGGATCAAAGTAGTCACCTTGGCCGGGTCAATCTCGAAATCATCGTTACCAAAGATATGATCTTTGATGCCGTTGACGATCTCGCGTAACTGACCCTCTGTGGCACTATATTTGATGCCTATTTTCCAATAAATACGCCGGTTGGACATGTGGGAGAAATTGATCACCGCATCGCCGGCCAGTTTGTTGTTGGGGATAGTAGTCAGGGCCTTGTCGAATCGGCGGATCTTGGTCGTGCGGAAGCCGATTTCCTCCACCGTGCCCTCGACATCGGCGCCCCTGATCCAATCACCTTTCTCAAAAATACCGTCCAGAAAAATGGTCACCCCGGCGAATAGGTTGGCAATCATATTCTGGGCGCCAAAGGCAACCGCCATACCGATCAGGCCTAGACCCCCCAGCACGGCACCTACATTAAATTGCCATTCCTCCAGAATGGCGACGATGCCTACGCAAGCGATGACTAAGCGGGCCAGTTTGGCGATGAATTCCTTCAGACTGTCGCCCAAGGAAGTTCTACCCAGGGCGCCAAAGGCCTTATCTATCAAAAAAGAAAGCGGACCAACACATCGGTACAAAGTCCAGAAGATGGTGAAGGCGATCATCGAACGGATCAATTGCGTCATCACCCCATCCACTTGGATCGGCAGACTGATAAACCGCGTCGCCGCGTATAGGCCGATGATGACGAAAACAAACCGCATGGGCTGTTCCAAGGCGACGATTAATTGATCATCGAATTTGGTTTTGGTACGGCGGCTAATCCCACTTAATGCCGCCAGGACAACTCGGGTAAACAAGCGGCGGAGGACCAGGAAACCAACAAATATTACCAAGCCAATAAAAATCGGGCCGATGCCGATGCCAAACACAGCCGTGTTCCAAACTGTCACCACCTCGGTCCAGAAGTCGATTGTCGATTGCATCAGGCGGCCGCCAGAATGGATGCCGCAGCCGTAGCTAGCACCTGACAACCCAGTACGATATCGTCGTCATGGCTGTCCTCGGCGAAGTCATGGCTGATGCCGTCGATGGAGGGGATGAACAGCATGGCGCTGGGCATCACATTGCAAATTACGCCGGCGTCATGGAAAGCACCGGACGGCATACTGCGCCAATTTCCTGGGGCGTGCTGTTCCGCCGCCTCGGACAAATGCCGTTGAAAGCCGATGTCCATGTTAGCCGGCGGTATGCGCACCCGCGACGGCCTTGCCGTCGTTGTCGCACCACCTTTGGCGTTGATTTCGCCAACCAGTCTGTGAGCCACCTCTTCAAACCGATCCAATATCATCGGGTTCACGTCGCGGAACTGCAATTCTAACTCTGCATGGCCCGGCACAATGGATGGTGCGCCAGGGTTTAAAACTGCCCGGCCCATAGTCCAGACCGAACGCTCGCCAGCCACCTTGGGGAATTCCTCGTTAATGCGATGGGCCAATGTGTAGAGTGCGGTGGCAGCGTCCTTACGCCCTGCCATCATGGTGGTACCTGCATGGTTCTGCTGGCCGCTGAAATCAAACACAATTCCACCCAAACCGACGATGGCTTCCACGATGCCGATGCGGAGATCATCCTGCTCCAGATGGGGTCCCTGTTCGATATGGGCCTCCAGAAAACCAATATAGTGGTGATCCGCTGCGCGAAGGCGCGGGATGCCAGTCAAACCCACCAGCGCCAAAGTGTCCGCCAGGGCTACGCCATCCTTGTCCGTCAAGCCTGCCTCGGTCTCAGAAGAAAAATCGCCACAGAAGGATCGGCTGCCCATGCAGCCGTAAAACCGGCTTTCTTCGTCCTGCCAAGAAATGGCGTCTAGGGCGCAATGTTTGGTAGCCTCGTTCTCCGCCAGGGCACGGGCCACTTCGAGGCCATAAATCACCCCCAAAGCACCGTCCAGCCAGCCGCCTGTGGGTTGGGTGTCAGAATGGGAGCCAATCAGCAGTCTGGGCCCGGAATTCGTCGATTGCCCCAGTACGTTGCCTATCCCGTCGATCTGTGCCAACAATCCAGCTTCGGAATAACGTTCCGCTAGCCAGCGCCGCGCCACCATGTCCATATCAGAAAATGCGGGCCGAACAACGCCTGCGCCTTCCGCCCCCATGGCGCGTAGAACGCGCAGATCGCCCAGCAGTCGTTCGCCCTCAATTGTAATCATACTCAATCCCGCCGTTTGATATGCACCATACCGCAATATTGCCGCAAGAACCTTGGGTCTGTCTGCAAGGAACCGCAAATTTCCGGGTAAACTTTGTTCCTCGCCTCAAGCAACCCTGCAAACCCAATTCCGCTATGTCTTCTTCCTTGAAGTCCAATTCCGAGTTTTCGTGAA
>CAJWZI010000295.1 GCA_913049615.1 uncultured Alphaproteobacteria bacterium
AGGCGTCTATGTTACTGTTTTGGAAGAATTGGCCCGTCATGATGCTTCGGTTGCTTGGAACTTGTTCGTTGGGAATAGCGCTGCTCTAATTGCCCCCTATATGGACGAGAGCGCGGCGGCCAAGGTTTTTTCCAACTCACGCACGGTGGTCGCCTGGGGCCCACCACATAAGGGGCTGGCAGAGGCCGCGGGGGGCGGCTACCGGATCAGCGGAAGATGGGATTTCGCATCCGGCTGCAGACAAGCGAATTGGATGGGCGTTCATTGCCGGGTGAAGGAAGCGGACGGTAGTCTGCGTTTGAACTCTTCAGGCCACCCCACATTTCGCACTTTGCTATTTCCGGCGGATCAAGCCACATTGCACGATACTTGGGATACCATCGGCTTGCGTGGTACAGCGTCGGATTCCTACAGTGTTGAAAAAATTTTCGTGCCGGAGGAATTTTCCGGCACTCGCGACGACCCTGCATTGCGGCGGAGAAGCGGCCCTCTATATGCTTTTCCTCAGCAGACCCTTTATACGGTCGGCGTTGCCGCCGTGGCGCTCGGCATCGGCCGGGCCATGTTGACTGCCTTCATGGATTTAGCGGCCGATAAAACACCACGCGGTCTGGCGCGGTTGGCTGACACAGCGGGTATTCAGGCAGGTGTGGCAAAGGGGGAAGCGACACTTGCCTCGGCGCGGGCATATTTAATGGAAGCCCTAGCTGATATTTATAGCCGCGCTGGTGAGACGGAACCAATTGACGTTCCCGACCGGGCCCGAGTCCGGTTGGCCTCAACACACGCCATATTTGGGGCGGCTGAGGTGACGGACTGGGTTTACAAGGCAGCGGGTGTTAGCGCGATTTTTCCAGGTACGCCGTTCGAACGGCGGTTCAGGGATATGCATACTCTGACCCAGCAGATACAGGCGCGTGAAACTCATTTTGAGTCCGCAGGCAAGGTCTTATTGGGCCGCCCGCCAGAAATTTATTATTAAATGTCGGATACAGTCATTTTGGCGCCTACATGGCGCGCCAACTTCCTTGGTCTTCTGTTGGTTTTGCTGGGCGGACTGTTCATTACTACGTTGACTTGGGTCGTTCGCAGCGTGGCCGATGATATCAATCCATTGCAGGCGGGCTTCATGCGCTACGCCTTTGGGACTTTGTTGTTGTTGCCCATGGCATTCAAATTCAAAGCCACCGATTTGGCACCGCGTCTGGTTGGCGGTCACATCATTCGCAGCATCGTGCACGCTATCAGTGTGCTGCTATGGTTCTACGCCGTAACCAAAATTTCTTTGGCGGATCTGACGGCTTTAAGCTTTACGGCACCCGTATTTATCACCATTGGAGCGTTCTTGTTTCTTGGGGAAACCTTTAGCTATCGCCGGCTAGGCGGAATTGTCACCGCTTTCATCGGCGCCGTGATCATATTGCGGCCAGGGGTTGAGGCCATTTCACTTGGCGCCATCGCCATATTAATTTCGGCACCTTTTCAAGCTGCCTCCACATTGATCGGCAAACATCTCGCGCCGCGGACGTCGACCTACGCCATGGTTTTTTACCTTTCCCTTTTTGTGACCTTGACCAGCCTGATACCAACCTTGTTCGTTTGGAATTTGCCATCCCTGAATACCTGTGTCTTAACTTTTGGAGCGGCCGTTTTGGCAACTTGCGCCCATTTTTGCTGGACCAAATCATTCCAGATAGCCGATTTGTCTTTCACGCAACCGGGGATGTATTTCACGCTGATTTGGGCCGTCGCTATAGGTTTCTTTATCTACGATGAACGGCCCGATGTCTGGTCAGGGGCCGGAGCGGCTATTATTATCGCAGCCACGGCATATATCGCCGCGCGCGAACGACGAGCTAGCCTGATGAAAGATATGAGCGAGAGATCATGAACCTGCCCATAGTCGTTGGGATTACTGGTGCCAGTGGCGTCATCTACGGCGTCGAAATCCTGCGCGCTCTGAAGAAGCTGGAAGTGCCTACCCATTTGATTATAACCGAAGCCGGCGCCCGGACCCTAATTCTGGAAACCGAAATCGCCCTGGCCGAAATCAAGGCATTGGCTGACGTGGTACATTCTAACAGAGATATTGCCGCTTCCATTTCGTCTGGCTCTTTTTTGACGCGGGGTATGATCGTCGCGCCTTGTTCCATTAAAACGCTATCTTCGATCGCTAATTCCTATGACGCGGACTTAGTTGCGCGCGCGGCGGACGTAACTTTGAAGGAGAGGCGACCTTTAGTCCTCATGGTGCGGGAAACACCTCTGCATAAAGGTCATTTGGAACTCATGGCGCGGGCAGCGGATTATGGGGCGACGATCCAACCTCCCATGCCTGCCTTTTATCACAAGCCCCAGACCTTGCAGGACATTGTTGATCAGGGGGTCGCCCGAGCGCTGGACCAACTAGGCGTCACGCACGCGCTGTTTCCAAGATGGAATGACCAGAATACCTAGGTTTCGAAATCCGGCTCTGTCTACCGAACGCAGCTTGACAAAAATTGGAGAGATCATGGCATGCACAACACAGCGGCGCCTTCGAAGCGACCTGCGCGCAGGTCATCCAGAGCATGATTGGCATCCTGTAGGGCATAGGCGTGATGTATGGTTCTGACGGGGACCTTAGGGGCGATATTTAGGAAATCGATACCATCCTGGCGAGTTAAATTGGCTACCGAGCAAACTTGCCGTTCGCCCCACAATAGCTCATAGGGAAAAGCGGGTATATTGCTCATATAAATTCCGGCGCAAATGACCATGCCGCCCTTGGCCACAGCAGATAAGGCGGTGGGAATTAGGCCGCCTACCGGGGCGAAAATGATGGCAGCATCAAGAGTTTCGGGTGGTGGCTGATCGCTGCCACCGGCCCAGATCGCGCCAAGACTGCGAGCGAAGTCCTGTCCCTTGCGATCGTCTAATCGGGTGAATGCATAAAGGTCCCGACCTTGGTGTCGAGCGATTTGCGCCATGATGTGGGCCGCACTGCCAAATCCATACAAGCCGATCCTTCTCGCATCACCGACCATGGCGTAGGCCCGGTAGCCGATCAATCCTGCGCACATTAGCGGTGCTGCCGCGACGTCATCAAACCCAAAGGGTATGGGAAAGACATAGGCCGCATTGGCAACGATATATTCGGCGAAACCGCCATCCTGGGTATAACCTGTGAACGTTGGCCTATCGCACAAATTTTCTTTGCCGATTTGGCAGAAATGACATTGCCCGCAGGTTCCACCCAACCAGGGTACGCCCACACGTTCACCGACTTTCAAGTCGTTTGTCTGGCCACCGGTGCTTGCAACTTCACCAATAACCTCGTGGCCGAGAATTAAAGGAAGTTTTGGTCTGGTCAATTCGCCATCTACAATATGAAGGTCGGTTCGGCAGACTGCGCAAGTCCTAACCTTGATCAAGACCTGACCCTCTCTAGGGACGGGGCGCTTTACCACTTGCAGTCGCAATGGCTCGCCGGGCTGCTCCAAGACCATCGCTTGCATCGTCATGGCATTGCCAGGGGATTACTTTGGTCTAAATCCCTGTTAACCCGTGCATCTTCGGCTTCTGCGACAAGCCAGTCTCGGAATGCACGCACTTTTGGCCGCCGCTCCGCACCAG
>CAJWZI010000296.1 GCA_913049615.1 uncultured Alphaproteobacteria bacterium
GCATCGCTGACGGTGGGTTTCATGCCGCCATGTCCATAACAGGCTGGGCCCGGCATCGCCCCAGATGACAGGGGCCCAACGCAAAGCAAGCCGCCGTCGTCTATCCAGGCGATTGAGCCACCGCCACTACCCACTTCGGCGACATCGATAGTAGGTACCCGCATCATATACCCACCCGCCTTAATGAACCGCGCGGGTGTGGAGATGCCAGAGCGAAATTCATACTCATTAGCGCGGGAGATGGTGCCATCCCGAACCAATGAAGCGGATGCCGTGGTGCCGCCCATGTCGAAAACCACGATATTATCCTGTTCCAGAGACCGTCCTAGTCGCGCCGCCCCCGCTACACCCGCAGAGCGGCCCGATGAAATGAAAAACACCGGTTTTTCTCGCGCCGTTTTCGCCGTCGCCAGACCACCATTAGAATCGCTGACCAGCAAAGGCGCCTCAATCCCAATGGTGCGCAAACCATCCTCCAATCGTTGCAGATAGTAGCGCAAAACCGGCAAGACATAGGCGTTTACGACAGTAGTCGAGGTCCGCTCATATTCTCGCATCTCCGCCAGCACTGAAACGGATGTGGTTACGGCTGTGCCCGGAAACCACTCACGCAACAGCTGTTCGGCACAAACTTCGTGGACAGGATTACGAAAACTATTGATAAAACACACAGCAATGGTCACGACACCTTCCTGCAGCAAACTGGCGGCGACGGTATACAATTCGTTCTCATTTAGGACAGTGACGATTTCGCCGTCCGCAGCAATCCGCTCGCTTACTTCCTGGCGCAAACGCCTCGGCACCAAAGGCGCAGGCTTTTCCCATTGCAGATCGAACATATCGGGCGTGCGTACGCGGCCAATTTCCAGAACGTCGCGAAAGCCTTTAGTCGTAATCAATCCTGTTGTCGCGCCGCGATGCTCGAGCAAAGTATTGGACCCCACCGTTGTCCCATGCAGTACTTCTACTACCTCTTCCGGGCCGCAATTCGCCGCCTTTAGCAAACTCTGCACGCCGGATAAAACGGCCCGCTCTAGCTGGTCTGGGGTCGAAGCACATTTTAGACACCACGTCCTACCGTCGTTGTCACTTAAGACCAAGTCCGTGAAAGTTCCGCCGATATCGACACCAATACGCAAACCAGTTGTCATGCACCACTCCGCCTTTATTCAAGCCAATGGCCTAACGCTAACAGGAATTGCCCAACAGGTCAGGGAACATGATAAGAATTAAGGTAATGCCTTAGGGGAAGAGTAGCGCGCATGAAGACCGTCACAGACCGGCCTGCAGTGGGACAATCCGTCCCGCGGGCAGAAGATCAATACCTGTTGCGGGGTAAGGGTCGTTATACGGACGATGTCAATCTTCCGGGTCAGACCCATGCCTACATCCTTCGCTCGCCCATCGCTCACGGCATCATCCGATCCATTGACGCCGCTTCGGCCAAGAAGTTAGCGGGCGTACTGGCCATCTATACGAGCGAGAACCTGAAAACGCGCGAGTATGGCCCCCTGCCCTGCATCGTCACCCTAAAAAACCGTGACGGCAGTGACCTGAAAAAGCCGGAAAATCACGCCCTTGCCGTCGAACGGGTCCGGTACGTGGGTCAACCCATCGCCGTAATCATTGCCGAGACGGTTGACCAGGCCCGCGATGCTGCTGAAGCCATCGAACTGGAAATCGATGCCCTTGATGCGATCGACAACGTGGAGGCGGCAGCGAGAGAAGATGCGCCGCAAATCTGGCCGGAAGCTCCGGGCAATATCTGTCTGGATTTCGACAATGGCAACCCGAAAGCAGTGGATGCCGCGTTCGCCAATTCAGCCCATGTCAGCCGGCTTAAGATTGTTAATAACCGCGTGGTAATCGCACCCATGGAACCCCGCGCAGCCGTGGCCAATTACGACGGACGCTTCACCCTGTACATCGGCTGTCAGGGTCCATACGCCTCCAAGAACATGCTGGCCAATAGCGTACTTAACCTACCGCCCGAGGAAGTACGGGTGATCACCGGCAATGTGGGCGGCTCGTTTGGCATGAAATCGCCAGTCTATCCCGAATACGTTGCTATTCTGCACGCTGCCCGCGAACTAGGCCGGCCGGTTAAATGGTGTGACCAACGCTGCGACAGTTTCCTCTCGGATCAGCATGGTCGCGATTCCGTGGTAGAGGCGGCCCTGGCGCTGGATAGCGACGGTAACTTTCTTGCCGCCCGCGTTGACGGAATGGCGAATATGGGCGCGGTCCTCAGCGCAGTGGGACCACAAGTGCAGGTCAACAACATATTCAAGAATTTACCCAGCGTGTACAAAATTCCCCTGATCGCGATAACCACAAAATGCTATTTCACCAACACCTCCCCCATTGGCGCTTATCGCGGCGCCGGTCGGCCGGAAGTGAACTATTACCTAGAACGGTTGATCGATCACGCGGCACGGCAGATGGGTCTTGATGCGGTCGAATTGCGCCGACAAAACCTGGTGCCCTCGCAAGCCATGCCCTATACCTCCTCCTCTGGCCAGATTTACGACAGTGGCGATTTCCAGGGTGTTCTAGAGAAGAGCCTCGCTGCCGCTGATTGGCATGGCTTTGAAGCTCGGCAAATGTTTAGTGTGGCAACAGGCAGGCTACGGGGTCGAGGACTTTCCTGTTACCTGGAAGCGACAGCGCCGTCTGGCAAGGAAATGGGCGACATAACTTTCGAGGATGACGGCACCGTCAGCCTGACCACCGGCACGCTCGACTATGGCCAGGGCCACGCTTCGCCGTTCGCTCAGGTGCTGGCGGATCAATTGGGCGTGCCGTTTGAGCGTATCCGTCTCAATCAGGGAGACAGCGACAAGTTGATCGTAGGTGGTGGCACGGGCGGCTCTCGTTCCATCATGGCCAGTGGCACGGCTGCGGTCATGGCTAGTGCCAAAGTCAAGGAAAAGGCTCGGCATCTAGCGGCGGAAAAGCTAGAGACGGCCTTGGAAGACATTGAATTCAGCTCTGGTGTCTTGAAAGTAGTTGGGACAGACCGGGAAATAAGTCTGCTGGAACTGGCACAAACCCGGGAAGGACAGGCGGGCGCCTTAAACGCCGCCCTAGCCATCGACACCCCGCAATCGACCTATCCCAACGGCGTTCATATCTGCGAAGTGGAGATCGACCCTGAAACTGGCGTAATACTAGTCGACAAGTATACCGCCGTGGATGATTTTGGCGTCATAGTCAACCCGCCCATCGTTGCCGGACAGGTCCACGGCGGCGTTGTCCAAGGGATCGGCCAGGCCCTGATGGAACACGCGATCTATGACGGCCTGGGTCAGTTGCAGTCAGGATCTTTCATGGACTACGCTATGCCTCGGGCGGATCAAATACCCCATATCGAATTCGCCGATCACCCCTCACCTGCCACCTCCAACCCTTTGGGCGTCAAGGGTTGTGGCGAGGCGGGTTGTTCGGGATCCCTGCCAGCCGTGATGAACGCCATAGTAGACGCACTCGCCATATATGGCATTGAACACATAGATATGCCGGCCACCTCAGAGAAAATTTGGCGCGTCATCAACACCAATTCGATGCCTAGTTGACTTTGGCACCAAATAACCGGTTTTTTTGGAAGAGCGGC
>CAJWZI010000297.1 GCA_913049615.1 uncultured Alphaproteobacteria bacterium
CATTCGTATTAAAGCACCAGCCATGGAAGCGGCAAACCAAGGTGCGTGAGCGCCCGCGGCGGCGAGGCGTCAATACAGCGCCGCGATGGGAACAGGCGTTGATGAAAGCGCCAATACCGCCGTCGATTTGCCGGATAGCAAAAACCGGTTGCTTGCCAATGTAGCTGGAATAGTAATCGCCATGATTTTCGATTTGGCTTTCGTGGCACAAATACACCCAAGTCCGTTCAAAAATTTTCGACAGCTCGTTCTCAAAAATTGCATTGTCAGTATAAATACGCCGGTCGACACTGAACCGTGATGGATCCGCGCTTTGGAAGATTAGTGTTGCCGGATCCATTACGACGACCTTACAGAACCCCACCATTCCCGAAAGGTGTCCAGACCATGGACAGTGGCTCCGTCCATTTGACCGCTGTGTTCCCGCCATAGATCCGGGGCAAATTCCGGCACACCTGGTAGCAGGGGGACCTCCTCCGCGATGGTACCGACGATTTTGTCACTCAGGCCCATGCCTATTGGTTCCTACTCATCGAATTTCAGCAGCATTTCGAGATCCATCCAGCCCCGCACGTCTCGTGCATAAACAGCAGTCGCGAAAGTGGTGTCGGTCATATCAAGGACTTTCACCCGAACAAGGAACCAAAAATATTCTACTAGTTCTTTACTTCATTCTATTGAAAGCCATTTTGCGCCAGCAATTAAGACTGTCAAGCCGCAGCCTGCACCTAGGCCGATGAAAGGCTACAGCGCTTCTGTGTCGACACGAACGAAATTATATAAAAAAATTTCTTTGCCCAACCACTGTAGGTAATCAGGCCTTCACTCGTTCGCCCACAGCCATTGCCGAATGTTTCGGCATGAGAACACCGAGAACCAGAGCCATAAACGAAAATCCGGCCGCCAGCAGGAATGCATTTGAAAGATCCGCCTCACCCACCCATCCCGCCAGCACGGCGGCGGAAGCGGCGAAGCCGTCCATGCAAGCAAAGGCCAAGCCAAGGCTAGTCCCTTCCCGGCCACCCGCATGGTCCACCGCCGCAGCCAACAGAACAGATCGTATAGCCACCAGCATCGTTAGGGCCAAGCCCAGAGCGATTAACGTCAATAAAATGTCAGTCGACCACCACGCCGCCAGCGCCGCAGCAGCGGCGATGCCATTACCCGCGATTATCAAAGGTCGCCGCCCAATCCGATCTGAAAGCTTCCCCGTGCTTGGTTGCGCCAAGGCGCCCGCCAACATCATCACAGCCATCACCGTCGCGGTCTGTAGCCAACTGAAACTATGGTTTCGGGTTAGATACAGAGGTGTCATGGTGATAATCGCGAAAAGCCCCATATTGTAAGTCACAAAAATACTGATAACCCGGAGGCCAGCCCCCGACGACCAAATCCGCCATATCGCCAAAAAATCCGCCCGCGTCGGCCGAGAATTCACGTGCCGGGGCACATGATGATGGATCAGCACGAAGTACACTCCCACCAATAGGGTGGGAATAATCAGCACCTGAATGGCCAGGCGCCAATCCCAAAGGGACAGCAAGAGGCCACAGGCCGGCAGCGTAATAATTTCCGCGACATGCCCCCCAATCGCGTGTACCCCGAGGGCGTAGGCGCGCCTGGATTTATGAATTTGCGCCAATACCCCAGTCGCGATGGGGTGCCAGGTCGCATCTGCCATGTTGGCGAAGGCGATTAGAAGCGCAAAAGCCCAAAAACTATTTGAAAAGGAGGCTGCAAGATAACCGAACCCGACCCAAAAAAATGTCCCGGCAAGGACAACGCCACGATTGGCTATATGGTCGGCAAGCAAGCCCGCGGGCAAAAATGCAATGGATCCACCTAGACTATGGATCATAAACAAAAGGCCAATTTCCACCGCTGGCAATCCCAAGGCAGTCCCGAACGCTGGGATCAAGATGTACATTGCAATTGGCACGAAATCGTTGGCGCAATGCCCCAGAGAGAATGAAATCAACAAATTGGGTTTCATCGCGAACGCAATCTGCAATTAAAATAATGGTTAACTCGCTATACTGAACCAAAAGCATTGCGTTTGCGATGAGGGATTTCAGCCGCGCTATTTTTGGTTAGCCATGGAGAACAGGTTCGTGCCGCCCTTGGACAGACATCAAGTCAAGGATTAATTGTATTAGTTTTTAGCATCCAATTGGTCTCCTCCTGCGAAGCAAAATAGTGCTGGTTAGCGGTACCAACGTTTGGAAAAAATTAGGTAACCTCATGACAACAAAATCCTATCAAGATCTAATGGAGGTGATCAGGGACCGGCGCACATCTCGCGCCTTCGACCCGTCCTTCGAAATTCCTCAAGAACACTATAATCTCATCCTGGAAGCTGCCCGCCACGGGCCATCGGGGGCCAATGCACAGCCATGGCATTTTATTGTGGTGACAGAACCAGAACGCAAGGAACAGTTGGGTGATTATTTTGTGGCAGAGGCAAGGAGGCGCGGGAAGCTCAAAATGAAGTTCCCAACGCCCAACTACGCCGGTATGAAATCGGCTCCGGGCTTAATCGTCGTGGTTGGCGATTTCCGTTACACACGTGCCTTTCCTGTATTAGGGGACGGCTCGGACCTGGACAAAATATATAACGAAAACGCCGAGCGTATCCTGCTGCAAAGCGTCGCCGCCGCCACTATGTCAGCCCATCTTGCCGCCACGGCACTGGGCTACGCGGTTTGGTGGGTAACAGCGATTGGGCAAGAAGAAGCCCAGAGAGCGTTCAAACCCTTGCTCGATGTACCCGATGATTTATCCGTGCTGGATATCATGTGTTTCGGACTACCAGCACAACCGCCCTACAAGCGCTGGAAAAAGGATCTGGATGAGATCCGCAGTTGGAACCGCTTTGATATGTCAAAATATCAAAGCGCAGAGGAGATCGATGATTGGATCCTTAATGCTCGCGCCAAGGTTATGTATAAGGATGAAAGCCTGGTGGATTGAATTCTAAGCCACTTTCTGTTTCACGTCCTCGGCAAACCATTGGAGTTGTTCCAACATCACTTCGAGCGGCGTACCCATTGATGACTGCACGTTGATATCCTCCAGACCAGGGAATTTGTCGCTTAGTTCCTGCAGAAATTCCAGGAAGCCGCCCGGCGGGCCGCAATACCAAGCGCCGCGCTCGCATGCATGCTCCAAACTTGGCAGCCGGGCCTCGCTCCAACCGCCGCGACGCGCCAATGCATCGACCTGGTCCGCCTCCAACTTACCCAGGAAACCCAGAGGCGCGAACATTTTGGCGTGCTCTTCGTAATAGGGCCGCGCCTCTGCAATAGCTTGTTCCCGCGTGGGCGCCAGGTGATAGGAAATTCCAAAACAAAGGTCTTCACCCAATACAGTGTTTCGGCCGGCCCGCTTATGAGCGGCCTGAAAAGCATTAACCGAACTTTCCGCCATCAGAGCGGAGCCTCCCCCTACAATTCCCTTTATGCCATGCTTCATCATGAAATCCAGGCCCCTGTCAGTTGCCGAGACCACGGGCTGCCAGCATTCCACGGGCAGGTTCAAAGGTCGCGGCACAAGGGTCAATGTCTCCAGGTCGTAACCCCGATATGGAACCCGCG
>CAJWZI010000298.1 GCA_913049615.1 uncultured Alphaproteobacteria bacterium
CCAATTGTCTTGTTGTTGATAATCTGTATCTGGCCAGGCTGAAAATTGAATTCCTTCATCATCTCTGGTTGGGTCATAATAGCTTCCAGGGCGGAGATTGCTGCGGAGGACTCCTCGTCAATATCTTGGCCCGCAAGTTCATAGCCTTGGATCACCATACGCTTTGATAACCGTCCTAGTAGCTGTGTTCCGTCCCAGGTGAATAGAGGGTGGCGGATGACCTTCACGTCGCCAGGGGCATGTTCACGTTGCCGGTCAAAGATGTAGTTTTGATACAGGCGCGCCAAAAGCTTGGGGCAATTTCCTCGCATATAGTTATGAACTGCATGAAAACTAACTAGTTGGCTAACACCACCTTTCATGGCCGTATTTATGCATAACAGGGCCACATAGTCCGGTGGGCAGAGGTTATAGCTGTTGTCTGTATGCAGGTTCTGGCTAGCGCTCGTGATATCCGGGCGAACCCCGTTGCCGGGCTGTTTCCCAGAGTCGCGCACATCGTACAGCATCTTACCGTCCCAGCTCTGCGCTACCGGCCTATCAATCATAGAGGCAAGTAACCAATACAGCGCTGTTGCTGTTTGCGTTTCCAGGAGCTCCAGGGGCAGCCGGTCAATTATGGCGAACCCGGGTCCGTGATCCAGTTGTTCCACCACGGTCGTCATCAAGGCCTTGCAACTCGTTAGACTAAAATCATCGGAACGTAGGGATAGGATTGGCAGAGGGTTTGCGGCCAGAACGTCGGCCAATTCAAGCAGTTCCCCAAGGCAATCATTGTCCAGCGTTACCAACCCAGCGGAATCCGGTAAATCGGTCGCCGTCCAGGCTCGTGGCGGAGGGATCTCGTAGTCCAAAAAAGTCAGCATAACATCCGCAATCTAATCCGTTTGCTATAAATCCGATAGACCATATACGCAATGGGCTATACTGATGCCATGGCGCATACATCAATGAAACAGGTTCGAAGCAGTTTCGAACAATCCTTGGCAGTGGCCGAACAGGCGACCTGGGTGCCAGTGCCCATCACGCGACCGGAGAAGGGGGAGGGCGGTAAAGCTTTTGAATTGGTATCGGAATATCAACCTGCAGGCGACCAGCCGGAAGCGATTGACGAATTGGTTGCGGGAGTGGAAGGGGGCGAACGGGACCAAGTACTGTTGGGCGTCACAGGTTCTGGCAAGACCTACACTATGGCCCAGGTCATTCAGCGGACACAAATGCCAGCCCTTGTCTTGGCCCATAACAAGACACTAGCTGCTCAGCTCTATGGCGAGATGAAGGGATTTTTCCCTAACAACGCCGTGGAATATTTTGTTTCTTACTACGACTACTACCAACCCGAAGCCTATGTGCCTCGCACCGATACCTATATCGAGAAAGAGGCGCATATAAACCAGCAAATTGACCGCATGCGTCATGCCGCTACCCGTGCGCTACTGGAACGGGATGATGTGATCATCGTTGCCTCAGTCTCATGCATTTACGGTATCGGCTCGGTTGAGACCTATTCCAAGATGACATTGGACCTGAAGGTGGGTTCGGCCTTGGACCGCAATGCCCTTCTGAAGCGATTTGTCGATTTACAATATCGCCGTAACGACAATTTCTTCGGCCGAGGTACGTTCCGGGTGCGGGGTGATTCTGTAGAACTTTGGCCGGCTCATTTGGAGGATCGTGCCTGGCGTTTTTGTCTGTTTGGCGACGAGTTGGAAGAGATTGTAGAGTTCGATCCCCTGACCGGCCAGCGTACGGATGCGCTAAAGAAAACCCGCGTCTACGCCAATAGCCACTACGTCACGCCACGGCCCACCCTGCAACAGGCCATGAAGGGTATTAAGGTGGAACTGGCCGAGCGTTTGGACATTCTGCGACAGATTGGAATGTTGCTGGAAGCGGAGCGCTTGGAACAGCGGATCAGCCTAGATCTAGAGATGATGGACGCGGCTGGTTTCTGTCCCGGCATCGAGAACTATTCCCGTTACCTGACGGGCCGTAATCCAGGAGAGCCACCCCCCACCTTGTTCGAATATCTCCCTGAGAATGCTTTGGTTATCCTGGATGAAAGTCATGTCACTGTACCGCAACTTGGGGGGATGTTCCGGGGTGATTTTCGGCGCAAGTGGACCCTATCAGAATTCGGATTCCGTCTACCGTCCTGCGTTGATAACCGGCCGCTGAAGTTCGCGGAATGGGAGGTCATGCGGCCGCAAAGCATCTTCGTCTCCGCTACCCCAGGTAAGTGGGAGTTAGAACGCACCGGTGGCGTCTTTACCGAACAGGTGATCCGCCCCACGGGCTTGATCGACCCAACTTGTATAGTCCGCCCGGTGGAACTTCAGGTGGACGATTTGATCGCCGAATGCCGGGATGTTGCTTCCGCCAACGGCCGGGTGCTGATCACCACCTTGACCAAGCGTATGGCCGAAGATCTAACGGAATATATGCACGAAGCGGGCTTGAAGGTCCGCTATATGCATTCAGATATTGATACCCTGGAGCGGATCGAAATTATCCGCGATCTGCGCCTAGGTGTGTTCGATATTCTCGTAGGCATAAACCTACTCCGCGAGGGGCTGGATATCCCCGAATGCTCTTTGGTTGCCATATTGGATGCGGACAAGGAAGGGTTCCTGCGCTCTACCACCTCGTTGGTGCAGACCATTGGCCGGGCAGCACGTAACGTGGACGGTCGAGTGATTTTGTATGCGGACAATATGACTAACAGCCTGACCCAAGCCCTAGAAGAAACCGAACGCCGGCGCCAGAAACAGAAGGCCTATAACGCCAAGCACAATATTACCCCGGCATCGGTGAAGAAAAACATAGCCGACATTTTGGAATCTATTTACGAAGGCGACCATGTCACCGTGGATACTGGCGATGACGAGCGCAATAACCTAATCGGCCATAACCTCAAAAATTATATGGAAGATTTAGAAAAACGTATGCGCTCTGCTGCCGCTGATCTGGAATTTGAAGAAGCTGCCCGCCTGCGTGACGAACTGCGCCGGCTGGAACAAATGGAACTGGAGGGCCTAAGCGGCGAGGGTGGGAAGAAATTTAATGGGCCGGGCGGCCGTTCCACTGACGGCGCTGCACCCGGTATTGCAGCTGCTCGTCGCAAACGCGGTGAGGGCCGTGCGCCAAAAACCATCACTACTTCTATAACGCCGGAAATGCTAGACGCTGCGCGCGTGCCCAAGGGCCGGTCTTCTGGCGGCCGGGCAGGTACACGAGCGACAAAATTTCGCAAACGGCGGGATTAGTGTTGAATTGGTTTGCAGCTTTTTCAGATTAACTGGCGCGCCTTAAATAGATGACTGACGCCGGACGGTCGGTTCAGCACAGATCCACCTCTGGAATTGGGGTGCTGATGTTGATGAATTTCAAGATGTCGACATGCAGCAGTCATACGACATTCTCCACTTCATCCTCGAGACAATGTTCTTCATATGGCATGGCTATGTTGAATAACTGTATTTGTGCCGAAGGATCCTTGGGCCGGGAGGGGAAGGACATGATCCCGTTGGGTCGTGGGAGCAGTGTAATAATAAAAGGAAAGACCAAATGGGAACCAGTGGCATGGATTATC
>CAJWZI010000299.1 GCA_913049615.1 uncultured Alphaproteobacteria bacterium
ATGCTGTATTTTCGCCAAGACGTTGGTGCAATGTTCTTTGGTTGCTTCCAACTGCTGCGGGGGCATTTCACAGATGGGGCTCGGCTATTTGTCCTGCTCGCCATCGGCGCACTGCCGACGATTATGGTTGGTTATTTATTGGTCGTCCACGGCTATATTGAACAGTTGCGCTCTCCGATGGTGATCGCGTGGGCAACGGTGGTCTTCGGCATCTTGCTATGGGTCGTAGACAGCCGATGTATGCGGTTCAAACGGATTCAGCATTTGGGCTTTGGTGCAATTATCTGGATCGGCCTGGCCCAGGCACTCGCACTTATCCCGGGCACGTCGCGATCTGGCATTACCATAACGGCCGCCCGGGGACTGGGATACGAACGGAAAGACGCGGCCCGTATTTCCCTGCTTCTGTCCATCCCCGTCATCTTGGTCGCCGGCGGCTATCAAACCTTAGATTTAATGCAAAGCGCACAGGTAGCCCTCGGTATGGATGCTCTAATCGCTTCCATCCTGGCCTTTGGCGCTGCGCTGTTGGCGATGACGTTGATGATGCGATGGCTGCAACAGATGACATTCATGCCGTTCGTAGTTTACCGCCTTTTGCTGGGTGGCGGATTGCTGTACTGGATTTACGTATAATTCTTTGGAGACTTGAAGATGGAAATTTGTCTCATCACAGGCACCAGCACAGGCATTGGCCAGGCTACGGCACTGCATTTGGCGCGCCGGGGCTACAAGGTGTATGCCACCATGCGTAAAACGGCCAAGGGCGACAAACTTCGTGCGGCGGCAGATCAGGAAGATCTGCCTCTAGTCATTGAAACCCTGGATGTCTCAGACAACCAGTCCATAATGGATTGCGTTGCGCGGATCAATGAGGCCGAGGAGAGAATCGACGTTTTGATCAACAATGCGGGCCTTTCGTCATCCTCGCCTGTTGAAACCTATCCTGAGGAAGAGCACCGGGCCTTGTTTGAAGCCAATTATTGGGGACCGGTAAAACTTACGCAGACTGTCCTGCCCGGTATGCGGAAGCGGCATAAGGGCGCTATAGTTAACGTTTCGTCCCTTTTAGGGCGCATTGCTTGGGCTAATCAGGCGGCTTATTGCGCCTCAAAATTCGCGATCGAGGCCTTTTCTGAATCCCTGGCCCAGGAAGTGGCCCCCTTCGGCATCCGTGTCTGCATAATTGAACCGGGGGTGACAGCTTCCGCCATCTTCGATAATACACCGGTGCACTTCGATCGTTTCTCGCCTTATAAGCAGGCTATGCGGCGGAACGGCCGTTTCTACAATGTGGGTGTTCCCGTCGCCACGCCGGCCGAGAAGTTGGCGGAAACCATCGAAAAAGCGTTCACGGCGGAACCACCAAAATTGCGTCACGCGGTGGGTTTCGGCGTTCAGGCCATTGCCGGACGGCTAGCCATGTGTGACGAGGATTTCATTGCCCTGGGCGCCATGGTGGATTCGGAGTATTACCAGACCCTACGCGATCGCCTCGGCCTGGATCTGGAGCGACCGGAAAGGGACTAGAACTACTCCAACGATGGTATGCGCCCAGCCTTACGATAGCGGAACAGGTAGGTAGGTAGGACCGCGTCTAGGGCGGTCGCCGTTACGCCGAGGTCGGCCAGATCTGATTGTTCACCACTGACTACGTTATCTTCCTTTAACAACTCCACCTGATCCATAGTGAAGATGTTCCAGGGTAGGCATTGAAGGAAGACGGCCGCAATTTTGGCAAGTGCAACTGGCACCGGCAGTAACAGACAGTTCCGATCGGTCTTGGCGCAGACAATTTCCATCAATTCCGCCAACGTCAGAACTTGCGGCCCGCCCAACTCATAAGTGCCACCGCTTTCGGCGCCGTCTATGACCAAGGCCGCTATGGCCAGGGCTACATCGCCCACATAGACTGGCTGCATACGGTTATGGCCGCCGCCAAACAAAGGCATTATGGGTGACAGCGTGGCGATCCGGGCAAAAAGGTTAAAAAACTTGTCCTCGGGCCCGAATATGGCGGAGGGCCGGATGATGCTAACCTGGGGATAGGCTGCGCGCACCGCCACCTCGCCGGCAGCTTTGGACTGCGCATATTTGCTTTTGGCGTTGGCGTTGACGCCCAAGGCCGACACGTGGATCAAGCGGGCCACGCCCGCATTGATGGCTGCCTGCGCAACACGCTGTGCGCCATATTCATGGATCGCCTGGAAACTTTGACGGCCACGGGGAAACATCACCCCGGCTAAATTGATGACGCAATCGCTGTCGGCTATAGCACGGAAAATAGAGGCGTCATCGCGGATGTTGGCTTGAATAGGGTGTACCTGTCCTACGTTGCCCATGGGCTTGAGGTAATTTGCTGCTTCCGGATCACGGGTGGCAACCCGCACGCTATGGCCTTGTTCCGTCAACCGTTTGACCAAATATCGACCAACGAATCCAGCGCCGCCAATGATTGTTACCTTACTCATGTTGCCTGAACCTCGTTGCCTGCAGCCTTATAGCAACTAATCCCGACGCGGCAAAATCCTTAAGGAATCTTGGCGATTTATTCCAGATTTCGATCCCTTGACAATGCTTCACCTGGCCGGTATCGATGCCGCCCTGAAGCCCAGGTGGCGGAATTGGCAGACGCGCTAGCTTCAGGTGCTAGTGGGGGTAACCCCGTGGAAGTTCGAGTCTTCTCCTGGGCACCAGTCTCCTGAGGCCGAATTTCGGGGGGTTGGTTGAATGGCTTAAATCTAGCCCACCTGCCGGGCTTATAAATGGGGTCCCTCGAAAGGGCAGCACCGCGCAATGGCTAATCATTTGCATAAAGGCGACCTACCAGGTGGACTATCCTTTGGCGATATGGTGGCGGTCGATTCGGAAACCATGGGGCTGGATCCACATCGTGATCGGCTGTGTTTAGTTCAGTTATCAGCGGGCGATGGCGACTGTCATCTGGTGCAGTTTGCCCAGGACGACTATGCTGCACCTAATCTGTGTGCCCTGATGGCGGACCAGGGCGTGACCAAGCTGTTTCATTATGCCCGTTTTGATATAGCGGTAATCAAACGATATTTGAACGTGGATTGTGCACCAGTCTACTGCACCAAGATCGCGTCTAAGCTTGTTAGAACCTATACGGACCGCCATGGCTTGAAAGACCTTTGCCGCGAATTGCTGGGCATCGATCTTTCGAAACAGCAACAGAGCTCTGATTGGGGGGGCGAACACCTCTCTCCGGAACAGTTGGAATATGCTGCCAACGACGTCATACACTTGCACCGCATTCACGCCATTTTGGAAGTTATGCTGGCCCGTGAGGGGCGCGGCCAAATTGCACGGTCCTGTTTTGAGTTTCTGCCTATACGGAGGGAACTGGATTTGGGCGGTTGGTCTGACACAGATATCTTTTCCCATTAATTCAATTTGCACGTCAGCTGCACCAAGTGGATGCTGATATCTTATTTCAAAATCCGGCGTTAGGCCGGCCACACGTAGCCAAAAAAAGGGCTTAAAACCAAACTAAATTATGGTTTCGGGCCCATATCTGCCCGTTTGACCACACCTAGAAATTCGCCCATACTGGGGA
>CAJWZI010000300.1 GCA_913049615.1 uncultured Alphaproteobacteria bacterium
CCGTTGGCGACGATACCCTCGTTGGTGAAACGCTCAATGGGCGTTTCGGAAACATCGACTAGGGAAACATGGGGCAAATTGTAGGTTTCAAAATAACCCGAATCAACGCAAAGGCGTTTGCAGCCAAATATATCATCGGGGCATAGCAGATCGGCCGTTGCCGGATCCTTGACGATATCGCGAATTTTCTGGCGAGCAAATTCGGCCGTGGTGTTGTTAGCTTCCTTGTCGAACAGCAAATCCCCATAGGAGCCCAAAAAAGGCAGACCGCCACGCGTCCAAAATGTCTCGTATTGTTGGTCCCGTCCCTCAGGCGTTGTATCCAAGGCCGACTGCATGTTGAATTCAAAGTAGAATCCGGTGGGCCGGGCACGGGCCTTGGCCCGCAGCGCAGGATAGTCTGCCTTAATGCTCCGTTCGTACTCCGGGTCCATACCCTCGTTCCAGGCTGGCACGGAAAAATTTGGAGTGCGTTGAAACACCGTCAGAGTTCTAGCTTGCTCCGCGATGACGGGGATCGACTGAATTGCGGAGGATCCCGTTCCGATCACGCCGACGTGCTGCCCGGTGAAATCGACGCCTTCGTGGGGCCATTCTCCCGTGTGATAAATTGTTCCCTGGAAATCCGCCATACCTTGAAACGGTGGTAGATTGGCTGCGGACAGGCATCCCACTGCCATGACACAGAATTGGGCCACGACGTTGTCGCCCAGATCTGTTTGGATGATCCAGTGTCCAGCGTCTTCATCAAAGGTGGCTGCCGTCACTCGCGTATTGAACTGAATATCCCTGCGAAGGTCATAGCGGTCGGCCACATGTTCGGCATATGCCAAGATTTCTGGCTGTGGAGAATATCTTTGAGACCAACTCCAATCCTGGTCCAGCTCTTCCGAAAAGGAATAGGAATATTGCATGGACGGGATATCGCAGCGGGCTCCTGGATAGCGATTCCAATACCAGGTTCCGCCTACTCCGCCGCCGGCTTCATAAACGCGTGTGGATAGTCCCAAGTCGCGCAAACGATGCAGCATATACATGCCAGCAAATCCGGCTCCAACGACAACTACGTCAAAATCAGTTGCTTTTTTCACAGCGATTTCCCTATCATTTTCTATTTAATTTACTGCATGGATAAGATTCTGACCAGCGCTTGAGCCTAAAATAGGGTAGGTAGGTAACTACGTCACATCCGGCATCCGGAGCCTCGGCAACGAGTGGTAACTTAATAGACTGATCCCTTCAGCTGCTTATCGCCCCTTGAAAATGGGTTTCCGTTTCTCCATGAACGCAGTGCGGCCTTCGGTGAAATCTTCACTGTCGAAACAGGCTTTGATCTGCGCTTCCAGAGATTCAAGATTTTGGTTTTCGGGGTTTTTTAGGATTTCCCGGACAGTACTCTTCGCTGCCTGAATGGTTAGGGGCGCGTTCTCGGAGATCATAGTGGTGTATTCGGCCACTACCTTCTCCAATTGATTGACGGGAACCACCCGGTTCACGAGTCCCATTGCTAAGGCTTCCTCTGCTGAATATCGCCGCGCAGTAAAGAAAATCTCTTTTGCCATGGCTGGCCCCACTAGGCTCACCAGAGTATTCAAACCGCTATAGCCATACCCCAGACCAAGGCGGGCGGCAGGTACAGAATATTGCGTATCGTCGGCGGCGATGCGAATGTCCGCAGCCATAGCAACAGCCACGCCGCCTCCAATGCAATAACCCTGAATCATCGCTATTAGGGGTTTGTGAAAGACTGCCATGGCCTTATGCGCCTGCGCAGTGGCGGCACTGTAGCGCTCCTCGGCCTCTGCGGAATTTCGATTTTCAGCAAACTCCGAGATGTCCGCGCCGGAGACAAAGGCACGATCGCCGGCGCCTGCCATGACCGCGACACGGACGTCGTCATCGGCCGCAAATTCCGGCATGATGTCGCCCACGGCTTCCCACATAGCCATGGATACGGCATTTCTACGTTCCGGGTTATTGAAGATCATCCAGCCCACACCATTATCCTTGCGGGCAATCATCTTATCGGTATTGAGTTGCATGGTGAGGGACGCCTTCTTTCTGTTAACTAGGAACTATACGTTTTAGCCTATGGATCGCGGCGATGCCATTTGCTTTTACTCCTACCTCGGGCATCATAGAAAAAATTTATAGGAGGATAATCATGCGGGCACTTATCTGCCGTAATTGGGGGGACATCGATACATTGGAATTGGGGGAAATGCCTGCCCCGGAGCCAGGACCGGGCCAGGTCTTGCTGGATATTGTTGCGACTTCTGCGAACTATGCGGACGCCATCATGGTTGCCGGTAACTATCAAACCAAACCGGAATTTCCTTTCGCTCCAGGGCTCGAGGGTGCAGGCTTAGTGGTCAAGCTTGGCAGCGGCGTCGAAAACTTGAAAACCGGTGATCGGGTCATGGCCAAACTGTCCCATGGCGGCTTCGCCGAACAGGCGGTGGCTGAAGCGAGAGAGACTTGGCCGTTATTCGACAGGATGAGTTTTGCTGACGGCGCGGCCTTTGCCGTCGCCTATTTGTCTGCCCACGTGGCGCTCCGTTGGCAGGGCCGCCTCGAGGCAGGGGAGACCTTGTTGGTTCTTGGCGCGGCAGGGGGATCCGGAATGGCGGCGGTAGAAATCGGCAAGGCCATGGGAGCTCTTGTCATAGGCGCTGCCAGTAACGAAGAAAAATTGCAAGCCATCCTGCACCATGGGGCCGACCATGCAGTGAATTACAGTTCTGACAATATGAAAGAGCAGGTTCTTGATTTGACTGGCGGCGAAGGAGCAGACGTCTGTTTCGATCCCGTGGGCGGGGACTTATTTGACAGTGCTCTGTCTTCCCTCGGTTGGGGTGGACGACATATCCATTTCGGTTTTGTTGGCGGGGTTCCACGTGTCCCGGCCAATCGCCTTTTGGTAAAACACCGGTCCGCTGTGGGGTCGTCACTGCGGTATTTCCAGAGTCGCCGACCGGATCTGCTCGTGCAATCCATGACGGAATTAGCGGCGGCCTATGGCAAGGGTGCTTTCAACCCAGTAATCAGCCACCGCATGCCCCTGGAAAGAGGGGTGGACGCTCTGCGACTACTTACAGATCGCAAAGCCGTCGGCAAAGTGGTGGTGGAAGTGGTGCCCGAAAATGAGATCAACTAATGACTTTGAATGTACAAGATCATAGCCCCCACATCGCCATCATCACCATGGAAAATCAAGCAAAGCGCAATGCCCTCAGCCGCTCTGATCTGCGTGACCTGGGGGATTTATGGCTGCGGCTGCAGGACGGCCCGTACCGCTGTATCATCCTGACGGGATCGGGGGAGCAATCGTTCAGCGCCGGAGCGGATCTGTCAGGTGATCTTTCCGCCGGACCAGAATTGTCGAAGATGATCCACCAGGGCCTGTTAAAATATGGCGTATACCGCAAGCCTATCATTGCTGCCGTTAACGGCGACTGCGCTGGTGGGGGAGTGGAGTTGTTGCTGTCCACAGATATCCGGGCCGCTGCGCCCGAGGCCCGTTTTGGGCTCCCGGAAGTAAGGTGGGGTGTCTATCCATTTGGTGGAGCCGCTTT
>CAJWZI010000301.1 GCA_913049615.1 uncultured Alphaproteobacteria bacterium
CTGCACGCCGGTATTCACGTCGCCGTCTTCGAACAGGCTGAAAAATTGGGCGAGGTAGGTGCTGGCATCCAGTTGAGCGCCAATGCTATGCGGGTATTAGGACACTTGGGTCTCATTGATGAACTCTGCCAACGCGGCGTGGTCCCCGAAGCCTACCAATTTAAGATGTTTGACACGGCAGAGGTGCTGCAAGAAATACCTCTGGGCGCAGGATATGTAAAACACCACGGTGTGCCTTATCTGTCAATGCATCGGGCGGACTTATTGGATGCTTTGATCGGTTTCGTTGCTCGGCAGGACGCGAGGGCCGTGACCCTGGATGCGGCCGCAACCGACTTCGTGGAGGACGCCCATGGCGTCACCTTGCATGTTGCCGACGGGACCGAAACCAGGGGCGATGTCCTGATTGGCGCGGATGGCATCAAGTCAATGGTGCGTAGTAAAATACTTGGCGAAACGCCAGTGCATTATACTGGCGATCAGTCATGGCGCATTCTAGTGCCGGCGGAACGATTACTCCCAGAACAACGGCCCGACACCGTAAATATCTGCGTCGGACCTGGAAAGCACGGCGTGGTCTATCCAATCCGCCCTGATGGCCTGGTTAATATGGTGGGGTGCGTAGAATACCAAACCTGGGACGAGGAAAGCTGGACCGCGCGGCGGCCGTGGGCCGAAATGAAATCTGATTTTGCCGGCTGGCACGAGAATATCCAGGCCATCATTGACCATGCGGACCGCGACCAATGCTATCGCTGGGCCATGAACAACCGCCCGCCTGTCGATAGGTGGAGCACCACCCGCGCAACCTTGCTGGGCGATGCTGCTCACCCCAGCCTCCCCTACATGGCTCAAGGGGGCGCGATGGCGATCGAGGATGGCGCCGTGATCGCTCGCGCTTTACAACAGGAAAAGGATGTGGCGGCAGCGCTGGACCTTTATCAACGTAACCGTCTGGATCGTACAACACGCATCGTCAACGAAAGCAGCGCCAATCGGAATATGTTCCACTTACCGTCGGAAACAGCCTTGCGCGATGCTTTTGCCCAGCGAGACATGAACGCGGAACGGAATGCTTGGCTGTTCAGCTATGACCCTATGACCGTGAAATTGCGGTAGCCGTTATTCCCTAGGAAGACATCAAGTTGTATCTGCAATTGAGATTTTTGAAGCCAACGAAAGTGTGGCTAATGTACTTGCCATTATTGATTACAAAAAATGTGGGCGATGTATCGGAGCAGGTCCACTCTCGTCAATACATTTGGCGATAAAGTCGAAACATCAGCTGTCGGCCGGCTCTATCAAATCTAAAAACTTTAGCGACGTCCGTGAATAGCCGGACTCACTTTTAATCATCGCTTACAAAAATTCGGCGTAGATCCTACTGTGATCCTGATTAATCCGGGCATATGTCCATAATTAATCCGGCAGCAGCAGTGCAAGCGGCGCTGTAGGCGCCGCTCGCACTGTTAGGCCAGGTAGAACAGGCTTAGCTTACGAATGCCACGTGAACTGTTGTGGCTTTCGGGTTGAGCTTTGCGAGATCACGATGTTGACCAGCGCAGGACCAGGGAACGCCATCGCCTGGTCGAGCGCGGTCGGTATATCCCTCGGGTCCTCGACGAAGAAGCCCTTGCCGCCGAAGTCCTCCATGATCTTGTCGTAGCGCGCCCCGTAAATCAGCGCATTCGGTTTCATATTAATCATCGGATCTTCCGGAATCTCCGGCATACCTGGGCCGATGCCGCCATTGTTGAGCACCACTATTTTGGCGGGCAGGTTGTATCGGGCAAGCGTCTCCATCTCCATACCGGAGAAACCAATGGCCGAATCGCCCGAGAGGTGGATGACCGGTCGGTCCGGATGAACGACGCACGCGGCGATGGCATGACCGAGGCCTACACCCATGGTGCCGTAGGTACCGGCGTTCAGGCAGGCACGGGCGTCGGAGACCGGCAGCTGGGTGAGCCCAATATCCATCGTGCCGGCACCCTCGGCGCTCAAGATAGCGTTCTCCGGCATCCACGCTGCAACATCGCGCAACGCCCGAAAGTAGCCGGCAGGCGCCGTATCGTCGTTAACTTGTGCTTGAATTTGGGCGACGTTTGCCGACACTTTTTCGCCAAGAGCGATGCGCCATGGGGTGTCCTGAGGATAGAACCACTGCCGCCCTTCGAGGGCTTGGTTCATCTGGCTCATGATCGACTTGCCATCGCCTACAAGTGCCACTTCTGATGGCTTATTGTGCCCGATCTCCTCGGGGGAGATGTCGAGCTGAATAACCTTTACGTCGGGTGCGAACCGCGGCGGCAAGCCGAAGTGGAAAATCCAGTTGAACCGGGCGCCCATCAGAAAAATGACGTCAGCATTCTGTAGCGCGAGGGTCCGCGCTGCGGATACCGCGAGCGGATGGTCGTCGGGGACGACGCCTTTACCCATGGGGGAGCGTACGAACGGGAGTTGTGTGCGGTCGATGAAGTCGCGCACCTCATTTTCGGCGTGTGCCCACGCCATGCCCTTTCCAACGAGTACGAGCGGTCGCTCGGCGCCTTCAAGTACGTCCAAGGCAGCCTCGATGTTCTCCGTTGGTGCCACCATGCGCGGCGGTTCCGGCACACGCTCGACCTGGACGATGTCGTCGAGGTCACATTCGCCGGAGATGATGTCATCCGGTAAATCGAGGTAGCAGGCACCCGGGCGTCCATATATCGCGTGCCGCGTTGCCATCTCGACGTAGTAAGGGATGCGTCGCACACTTTCGATGCCGTGCGCAAACTTACAAAACGGGGTGGCGATCAGTACCTGGCGCTCCTCTTGGAATGCGCCCATACCGCCGCGATACGTCTCCGAGGCACCCCCTATCAGAATCATTGGCCAGCAGTTTTGCTGGGCATTCGCTAGACCCGCAAGGCCGTGCACTACGCCTGGGCCCGTAACGACGATGCATGCTCCCGGGCGGCCGGTCATGTAGCCATACGCTTGCGCTGCGTAGGAGGCTGCTTGCTCGTTGCGCATGCCCACGTAGTTTATGCCTTCCTCTTGTGCAGCCGCGGCAATCGGGCCGACCGGAAAGCCAACGACGCCAAATAGATGGTCGATGCCCTGCTTCTTGAGGCTCCTTGCTATCAGGGTCGCACCGGTGATCTTACTCATCTCATTCTTCTCCCATTATTTGCTATAATACCGCCGAGTTTCAAAGTAAGCTTAACTAACTGATAATAGACGGTTTTCCGAATTTTTTCATTGAACCGGGATAATAATATACCTCTAACTTATTGAAAAAAATTTAACCTCTCAACCCTCTAGCTAGAAATCGGGTCCGCAGGGTCAAAATGCACACAAGATGCACACAACCACAAAATTGAGCCACCCGAAGGTGGCCTGGAACAACTAATTTTAAATGCATATCTATGGTTTAAAGTTGGACGAGGGAGGAATGAGCAAAACTTACGCCACCTGCTGGACGAAAAAGCCTGATCCCTCTCCCTAGATTGTGGCGCGCAGCATGCGGCGGCGCTCCGGCGGATCGAATTCGCCCAGCGCTAGATGCATGGTTGTCTGGTTATCCCAGCAG
>CAJWZI010000302.1 GCA_913049615.1 uncultured Alphaproteobacteria bacterium
CTTTGGATATCCATCCAATCACAATTGATGACGTCTTGGAAGCAGGAGCCTGAGGCAATGAAAACCTGGCAAAACATCACTGAAAAGCGGCCTACCTTCGTCACTCATCTGGAATGCGGTCTAAGCGGCGAGCGGGTCCTAGCCGATCAATTGCACGGCCTTTCGTTAGTGGGCCGGCCATTTCTCGTCCGCTATGATCTGCAGGCATTGGGAGAGAGCTTGGACAAAGAGACGTTAGCAGCGCGACCCGCCGATATCTGGCGATATCGGGAATTCCTGCCCGTACGCCGTAACGAAAACATTTTGAGCCTTGGCGAATGCATGACACCAATGATCCCGGCCCCTCGCGCCGATGGGGATCTTTGGATTAAAGACGAAGGCCGCCTGCCCACAGGATCCTTCAAGGCCCGGGGATTGTGTTTAGCGGTTTCGATGGCTAAGGAATTGGGTGTTACCCGCATGGCCATGCCGACGAATGGGAATGCCGGAGCCGCAATGGCCGCGTACTGTCGTCTGGCGGGAATTGAGGCTTTCGTCTTTTGCCCCGACGACACCCCAGAGACGAACATCCAGGAAATCGCCTTGCAAGGAGCCAACGTCTATTGTGTCAACGGCCTGATCAACGATTGCGGCAAAATCGTTGGCGAAGGCAAAGAAACCGCAGGTTGGTTTGATCTTTCCACCCTAAAAGAGCCTTATCGGATTGAAGGCAAAAAAACTATGGGCTTGGAATTGGCAGAACAATGCGGCTGGCAATTACCCGACGCGATCTTTTATCCAACAGGCGGCGGCACAGGGCTGATTGGCATGTGGAAGGCGTTTGACGAGCTGGAAACCATCGGCTGGATCGGACCGAAACGGCCCAAAATGATTGCAGTTCAGTCCACTGGTTGTGCTCCAATCGTCAAGGCGTACGAGGACGGGAAGGAACATGCCGACCTTTGGCTGGACGCTCATACAGAGGCGGCAGGGATACGGGTGCCAGTCGCGGTTGGTGATTTCCTGATTTTACGTGCCGTTCGCCAATCCGACGGTTTTGCTATCGCAGTGGATGATGAAACAATATTTGAGGCGCGGGATGAAATGGCGCAAAATGCCGGCCTCCTACTTTGCCCGGAAGGCGCCGCAACTTACGCCGCCTGGCGCATCGCAATTGCTGATGGCCGCATCAACCGGAAAGACCGCTGTGTCTTGTTTAACTGCGCTACCGGCTTGAAATACCCTATGCACCCGGCGGGCATTCCTCTGGACCGGCATCAGCCTATCGATTATGGGGCGATGTTATGAACGAACCGGCTCTGGAATTGTTGCCTATCGACATTTCTGCCTATCGCAACGGCAACACGGCGGTGGATTTTATTCATCAATTTGACAGCGGTCGGCCAGGTCCCAATGTACTTATCAATGCCCTGACCCATGGCAATGAAGTGTGTGGTGCCCACGCCCTTGTGACGCTGTTAGAAAACAATATCCGACCGACAAAGGGTAGCCTGACGCTCAGTTTCGCAAATGTGGATGCCTATCACGCATTTGACACCAACAACCCAACGGCTTCCCGGTTCATAGACGAAGATTTCAATCGCCTTTGGTCTGACGAAATTTTGGATGGCCCTAGGCAATCTTCAGAACTGACCCGAGCAAGAGAAATTCGAGGTATTGTTGTATCGGCGGACTATTTGCTTGATTTGCACTCCATGCAACTTGCCTCCCCCGCTCTCATGTTGTGTGGCACTGCACCAAAGGGTCGCCGTCTAGCCTTCGCCTTAGGTGTACCAGAACATGTGGTTGCTGATCCTGGCCATGCGGCCGGCCCACGCATGCGGGATTATGGTGATTTTTCAGATATCGACTCTGCTCAAACCGCATTATTGGTCGAATGCGGACAGCATTGGGCGTCTGCCACGCGCGAGGTTGCCATTTATACCACTTTTCATTTCCTGGACGCCTTGGATCTAATCGAACCGGACATCGCCGCGTTATTTATGGCGTCCGGCGCGCACCCCCAACGGCTTATTGAGGTCATCAGTCCGGTCACGATTAAGACCGATGCTTTCCGCTTCATAGATGAATACAAGGGCCTCGAGGTCATTTCGCAAGCTGGTACCGTGATTGGCCACGACGGTGCACAACCAGTCATCACACCTCACGACGAATGCATCTTAATTATGCCTACACATCGACCGCGCGTTGGCCAAACGGCAGTGCGACTGGGCCGCTACATCGATTAAGCATAAAATGGGTCTAATTTTTCGTTTAACTTGTTCCATATTGTTGGGCGCGGTGGGCGGCGCGACGTTCTATTACTTCGAACTACCCTTGGCCTGGATGCTAGGTAGCATGTTCTTTACAACAATCGCCGCCTTGTTAGGTGCCCCAGTGACCCTCCACATGCCATTTCGCCTATCTATGACCGCCGTCTTGGGCACACTTCTGGGCAGCGCCTTCACACCGCAAATCCTGCAACAGCTGCAGTATTGGGGTGCCGGAGCCATAACAATCGCGGTTTTTGTCACCTTCATGACTGCAATCTCAGTCCTCTTTCTCGTCCGCGTTGGTGGTATGGCGCGCGCCACCGCATTTTTTTCTGGCACCCCGGGAGGGTTAGGAGAAATGACCCTGGTCGGCGAACAGAATGGCGGCGACCCGCGTACCATCGCCCTGGTGCATGCCATTCGAATTTTTGTCGTTGTTTTCCTTTTACCCTTAATCCTGGCATCAATCACCGACTTCAACATTCCCAATACCGCCCGTGTTCTGGCCGGACGCCCCGCCGCCCAGGGTGGGGAACTGGCGATACTGGCCGCCTGTGCGGTGGTTGGATACATCCTTGGCCAAAAATTGCCTCTGCCAGGTAGTCAGGTTTTCATTCCCATGATGGTATCTGCCACCGCGTATCTTGTCGGTCTAGTCGAAGGCCGACCGCCCGCCGAGATCATTTTTGTGGCACAGGTTGTGATCGGATCAGCCATAGGAGCCCGATTTGTCGGACTAAACCTGCGCGCAACAGCCAGGCCGATAATTCTCGGTATTTGCTCAGCCTTGGGTATGCTGGGCCTGGCTGCCGCCTTTGCTTATATCGTATCGCCTTTGTTGGGCCTGCCTATGTATGCCTTGTTGTTGGCAATCTCGCCTGGAGGTCTAGCGGAAATGAGCCTGATCGCCTTGACCTTGGACGTAGATACGGCCTTCGTTGCCACTATGCATCTGGTAAGGATTGTATTAATAGTTACCTTGGCGCCGGCGCTTTTTCGTGCCGCAGGCTGGAATAACGCTGACAAATAGACAGCAATAAACCTTATAGGTTTATAACTTGATCCAATGCTTATTCCTCCAATTCGATAATGCGAGAAGGGTTTAATCCGGTCTCACAAATTATGATTGTGCAGAAAATTCAATTTTCTGTGATCCTAACAGGAATTGTTAGAATCCTTAAAAAGAACTCAAGGCCCGACTTCTCGCCGCAGACACTGGAAGGCATTGATCTCCAAAATGAAGATCGGTTTGCCACCACAATCATAGCGTTAGAATCTGCCCACCATTGGTAACTTTCTCAGCAGCGTCCCCATTCCAATTT
>CAJWZI010000303.1 GCA_913049615.1 uncultured Alphaproteobacteria bacterium
CCCTGCAAACTGTTTGATTTCGGTGGTTTGGCACTTGCACACATGGGAGAAACGGGGAAGTCCAGGCGGGCTTCTTGTCATAGGGCTTTTCGATGAGCATGAAGTTAGCGTTGGTCGGCGCCTTAATCTTCCATGGTTCTGTGGGTGGCGTAAATTATTACTCGTCGTTATTGGAGGGATTTTGATGCGTGCTGTGGTTACTGGAGCTGCAAGTGGAATAGGGCGGGCAATTAGTTTGCGTTTGGCACGTGATGGTAAAAATGCTGGTGAACCTGCCAAAATTGCCTTGGTTGATATCGAAATTTCGACAGCTCTAACTGCTGTAGCGGATGAGATCCATCATCTAGGAGCAGAAGTACTGCCGTTGGCGGCTGATTTGGCAACAGCGGACCAGCCAGAACAGGCGGTCGCATCTGCAATAGAAACATTCGGCGGTTTAGACGCTCTTGTTAGCAATGCCGGTGTTAACTGTCGTGGGCAACTTTTGGATTATGCGGTAGCTGACTGGGACCGTCTTTTCGCAGTAAATACAAGAGCGCTGTGGTTGTTGGCAAAGGCATCGCATGGTGCCTTAAAACAATCAGGAGGCTCTATCGTTGCTATCGCCTCTATGTCGGGTAGCAACACCCACGCAAGTCTGGGTGCTTACGGTCCAAGTAAGGCAGCCGTTATTATGCTGGCAAAGGTACTTAGCCAAGAGTTTGGTCCTGATGGCGTGCGGGTGAACACAGTATCTCCCGGCATGGTACGTACCGGAATGACAGAAATGGTGTATTCGAATAATGACATTGCAAATGCACGAGATGGGTTGGTGCCGATTGGTAGAGTTGCTTTGCCAGAAGATATGGCGGACGTTGTCGCATTTTTACTAAGCCCTGAGGCGCGCTATATCAATGGGCACGATCTTGTGGCAGATGGGGGCGTTACAGGTAATCATTTAGGCCGTTTGCCAGGTTTATCTAAGATCACTCGAGGTTAGCAGGGATAAATGTAGGGTATAATAGGCGTGTTTGATCACTGCTTTAGCCAAACGGTTGGGATGGGAACCTTCGAACTCTAATATTTCTGTGATGTCAATTTCAACCTTAGAATGTTGTCATGCCCTTTAAGTTGCCTACGATATATCCGAGATAATCTTGCCCAATCGTTCGATATTGCCGAGAGTTTCTTCGTGCGCGAGTCCAGGCCACTGGACACGCAGCAAGATCTGATCAGTGCGGGCAATTTCCGCATAATGTAATAATTCATCTTTGACTTGTGCCTCATCGCCAATCAGGAAACGGCCTTGGGCGAATTCGTCATAGGCGGCATCGAAATCGCCTTGGGTTGTTTCACCCTGCCCCCATGAAGCATATGCACGATATTTGAATAACAGCGGTCCTCGGCTTACCTCCCGCGCGTGGTCGGCGTCGCGGCCCACAAAACATTCCCTTATTAGGGGGCAATTGACGTCTTCTGACTGACCTGTCGCGTTCCGTTCTTCTCGGAAAATTTCGAGATAGGTCAACATTGACTTTGTAGACAAAGTCGGCGCGATGCACCAAGCATCAGCAATTCGTGCCGCTCGACGAACCGCGGGTTCTACGTCTCCTCCGAGCCAAATCGGGGGTCGCGGTTTCTGCATGGGCTTCACTGCGGCATTAGCGTTGTCAAGATGGAAGAAAGTGCCATGGTGGGTTACGTCGTCTTCAGCCCAAAGACGTTTAATCACATCCAGGCCTTCGGTCATACGACCGACCCGTTGGCGCATTTCGACGCCCATAGCCTGGAATTCCTCAGGCCGGTAGCCGAGGCCAGCACAAAGCACGTAGTTACCATTAGAGAGCCAATCGATGGTGGCAGCTTCCTCAGCCGCCAACACTGGGTTCATCATGGAGAGCAGAAGAACACCCGGACCAATTTGCATTCCTTCCGCTTCATTTACTAAGTGGCCAAGCAGCGGATTAGTTTGGAACATGCCCATGGGTCCAATTAATAAATGTTGTCCTATAATGAGAGATGAAAATCCGCTTTCACGAGCCGCCCGCACCTGCTCTCGCAAGGCAACTAAAACCTCGGCGGGATTTTCTTCCGGCGTCCATTGCATTGCCGTGAACATACCGATGCGCATTCGTTATCTCCCTTCTGTATCCATCTTTAATATCAGACCTTAATTCTGATTTCCTGAGCAAAACGTTCCATTATGTCCAACGCCACAGGGAGTGTTTCTGTCATGATGTCAAAGCAAAACTCGGTAGCGCCAGCATCCCGGAACCGGCACAAGGCATCGACGATATCGCTCGGCCGCCCCTCTGTTGGCGCTTGGCCTTCGCTCGCCGGCCCATCCTGAAAGGTCAGGGCTACTTTGGGTGCGATAGGAAAGCCGTCTACTTTGCGGCCCTCGGCCTCTAGTGCCATTGCTAGTTTTGGGCGAAGGTCCGCCAATACTTCCGGTGTTATCTTGAAGGGATGCCAGACATCTCCGAATTTTGCTGCGCGCCGGATTGCTGCTGGTGAATTGCCCCCCACATAGATAGGCGGATGCGGATCCTGGGCCGACTTTGGGCCCATTTCCACATCTTGGAAGGTGTAGGTTGGACCATTGTGAGTTGCCTTCTTCTCAGTCCAGAGTTCACGGATGATGGCAAGGCCTTCGTTTGTTCGTTTGCCGCGATCGTGAAAGTTATGGCCTAACGCGGTGATTTCTTCTTGGCACCAACCGACCCCAACGCCAAAACTGATACGGCCACGGCTCAGTTGATCTAGCTCGGCCAGTTGTGCCGCGACCTCGATGGGGTTGCGCATGGGCAGGATCAAAACGGAGGTGCCGAGCCGGATCTTTGTAGTGCGTCCGGCCAGATAGCCAAGCACGCTGAAGGGCTGGTAGTAAGTGCGCTTCCAATCTTCTGGCAACTGACCGTCCGCTCGGCCCGGGTAACTCGATAGGGTCAATGGCGGCATAATCAAATGATCGCTGGCCCAGAGTGTATCGAATTCCAGAGCCTCGGCTTTCTCAGCCATGGCATCAAATGTTGCAGGACATGCAGCATCGCCACGGACAATAATTGACATGCCAAAATTCATGGCCACGGTCCTTTCATATTATCTCTCAGTCGCAAGTGGCAATTGTGCATGATGGAAACCTTGGGGGCCAGGACACATTGTGTGTCGCATTGGTCATTTTCCGCCGTTAGAGGGTTTCGCTAACTGGCGTTGGTCATCCACCAAAAAGGTGTCGCGTGCCTCGAGAAGGAAAATGCCACTAACTCCGTAATCTTTATTTGTTTTGTTGTTGATGTTTTATATTGCTTCAATAGAACTTCCTAAGTGGCACATCTCAAACCCGCTTGGAACATGGCAAGAATCTGAAAGAAAAGGTAAGAAAATATGCGTGCAGTAGGCCTTTATGTTCATGGCGGTCCTGAAGTTCTGGAAGTGGTGGATTTGCCCGAGGTCCACGCTGGATCTGGTCAGGTGCGTATCAGGGTGCATGCCGTTGCGGTCAACCCCACGGATACGATGGCGCGTAACGGCTCGCGTGCAGAACAGCAAAAAATCGATCCGCCGCCCTACGTTCCGGGAATG
>CAJWZI010000304.1 GCA_913049615.1 uncultured Alphaproteobacteria bacterium
TTCACCACAGTCGCTCGACATCTTCTTAGCATTGATCAATGAGTGAATTTGCGCCCCATTAGCAAAGTTTCAATAGATTTCAGCACCGAATTCGGGAGTTTGCGGGATCATACAAAGGCCGAAGCGACGCAGTAGCCGGAACTCGCTCGCACGCAATCTCTATCTCATAATTACCACCCTCAATGAAAGCAGCATCAACAGTTCCGCCCGTTGGGTCACTTATATAACCCATACCAATGGCAGCCCCCAATGTATGACCATAAGCACCCGAGCTCAAGTAACCGACGATGACCCCATCGCGCCAGACAGGTTCGTTGTGATACAAAAGATTTTCTGGGTTCAATAACTTGAACTGCACCAACCGACGGGCGGGCCCTATCTGACGCTTTTGTAACAACGTATCCCGGCCGATAAATCCGCACGACTTGTCCCAGGCTACGGCGAATCCCAAACCAGCTTCGAGCGGTGTATCTTCATCCGTGATGTCATGACCCCAATGGCGATAGGCCTTTTCCAGTCGCAGGCTATCCATGGCGTGATATCCTACGTGGCGAAGTCCAAATTTTTCCCCAGCCGATATGATTTCGTCATAAACGCCCTGGGCAAACTCCATTGGAATATATAATTCCCAACCTAATTCGCCCACATATGTCAGGCGCGTGGCGCGTACAAGAGCATTACCAATTTCGATGACCTTGGATTGCCCAAAGGGAAAAGCGTTATGACTTACATCGGAACTAGTAATTGTGGTTAGCAGATCTCGTGCTTTTGGTCCCATGATCGACAAAACCGCCTGTGCCGAGGTGATATCTGTCAAAAAGGCATGGGCTTCATCCGGAATGTGATCTTTCAACCAATGAAAGTCCCGCACCTGCGAGGTCGCCGAAGTAACAATAAAAAATTCATTCTCCCCTATCCGGGTCACCGTCAAATCAGCTTCAATTCCGCCACGGTCGTTCAACCATTGTGTGTAGACTGTGCGCCCTACGGTTACGTCAATTTGGTTAGCGCTGACACCGTTCAGGACCGAAACCGCATCCCGACCAGCCATTTGAAACTTGGCAAAGGAAGTCTGATCAAAAAGACCAACCCCTTCCCGCACAGCCCGATGCTCTTCGGCCGATTGTTGAAACCAGTTTTGGCGGCGATAACTGTATTCGTAAGAGGGCGATGTTTCGCCCGGGCTGTACCAATTAGCCCGTTCCCAGCCCGCTGCCTCGCCAAAACAGGCACCGGCTGCCAGCAAACGGTCGTGCAATGGCGATTTTCGTGTGCCCCGGGCTGTTTGGTACTGGTAAAAGGGCCAATGCACCGCATAGAGCAAACCTAGACACTCACTGACACGTTCCCGGAGGTACCGCTCGTTATTTTGAAATGGCATGTTACGGCGAATATCCACGTCCCAAAGATCCATGGGCGGATGGCCCTCGTGGATCCACTCGGCGATCACTTTGCCAACCCCACCGGCAGACTGGATGCCAATGGAATTGAACCCGCAGGCGACAAACAGACCCTTTATGTCAGGCACTTCACCCAAGTGATAGCGGTTGTCGGGCGTGAAGCTCTCGGGCCCGCAAAACCATGTTCGTATGCCCACATTCATTAACGAGGGCATGCGGGCCATGGCCCGTTCCAGAACAGGCATGAAATGTTCTATATCGCTAGGCAACTCATCGAAACAGAATTCTTCGGGAATTCCATCCATGCCCCAAGGTTTCGCATTTGGCTCAAACGCACCCAACAGGATTTTGCCCGCATCCTCCTTGTAATATGCGTAGTTGTCCTGATCCCGCAGCACGGGTAGATCAGGAGTAACCCCGTCGAAGGGTTCCGTCACCACATAAAAATGTTCACAGGCGTGCAAAGGTAGCGGGGTTTGTGTCATGGCGCCGACCGACCGACCCCACATGCCGGTGCAGTTAACTACAATTTCCGTTTTGACCGTTTCGTCGCCCACGGAAACGCCGATAACTTTTCCATTCTTAATCAGAATGTCGGTTACGGCAGTATTTTCCAAAATGGTCGCACCACCGCCACGCGCACCCTTAGCCAGCGCCTGCGTCAGATCGGATGGGTTAATTTGGCCATCCTTGGGCAAAAAGACACCGCCCACTACGTCGTCAATATTCAACAGTGGATATTTGGCCAGAATGTCCTTCGGCCCGATTTCTTCCACCGCGACGCCAAACACCCTCGCCATGGAAGCGCCCCTCCGCAATTCTTCCAATCTCTCCATATTAACGGCCAGCGACAAAGATCCATTTTGTTTGAAACCGGTAGCCTGACCGGTCTCCGCCTCCAGTCTGGTATAAAGATCTGTCGAATATTTTGCTAATTGGGTCAAATTCTGAGTTGCCCGCAACTGTCCGACCAGTCCGGCCGCGTGCCAGGTCGTACCCGAGGAAAGTTGCTTCCGCTCCAACAACAGCACGTCGCTGATACCGAGTTTGACCAAATGGTAGGCGATAGAACAACCAACAACACCGCCCCCGACGATAACGACGCTGGTTTGGTTTGGTAGGAACTTTGGCATCGAACACTCCGGGATTTTGGATATTTATTGAGCACACTACTGGATCAACTCCACGTGGGCCATAATGCGTCCGCCGATTTGGGGATAGATACGTAAAATACGATCTTGTGACACGAGACGGGTCAGTCATCGACGGTTCTGGCATGCGGCCGGACTGGCGCTGACGTCGGCGTCGAGTATAGCAAGATCGCACAAATTGGACACATTCCAAATGGTGGCGGTCTCGATATCCGTTTGGGCGCGCATACAGTATCCACCCCGACGACAGAGATAGGCCCCTATATCACTCGCCCTATTGCAGATATGGCAGTGACGTGACCAATAGGGCCAAGCCGATGATGATGACAGCGAAGATTATTTGACCACGCTTTGTGGTCCAGCCTTTGGGCACACCCAATAATAGGGCCACACGGCGACCGCCGAGCCACCAGACTAGGCCACCGGCAATGATCAACAGGATGAGCGCAACCTTCATTGCCGGAAAATAATTCTAGGCCGCATCATCTTTCAGGTGGGCATCCAAATAGTTGCCGACTTCCTTGGTGACACGATCCATCTTGCCCTGAAAGAAATGGGTGGCACCGGGAATTTTCCGATAGTCGATTGCGATACCCCGTTGCGCCTGCAAGCGCGCCGCCAAAGCAGCAGCATCGGCCTCAGGTACAGTTTCGTCACGGCTTCCGTGGACGATGAGACCTGAAGCGGGACAAGGTGCTAGGAACGTGAAATCAAAATTATTCGCAGGCGGTGCGATGGAGATAAAGCCAGCAATTTCAGGCCGACGCATCAACAGCTGCATGGAGATCCAGGCCCCAAAGGAATAACCGCCAATCCAGCAGGTCTTGGCATTTGGATTGATGCTTTGCAGCCAATCAAGGGCAGAGGCGGCATCGGACAGCTCGCCCACACCATTATCGTAAGCCCCCTGACTACGGCCTACCCCTCGAAAATTGAATCTCAAAGCGGAAAATCCCCGTTCCACAAATGACTGAAAAAGATTGTAGACGATCTTATTGTTCATGGTGCCGCC
>CAJWZI010000305.1 GCA_913049615.1 uncultured Alphaproteobacteria bacterium
TCGGTTACCACTTTGTCACAGCTGCCTCGGGTCAGGGTGTGGCGACAGAAGTAGGGACCCGCGTACTCGATTACGGTTTCAGAGAACTAGAGTAGGACCCTATTGTCGCCGTGACCCACCCGGAGAGCACGGGCCCACAAAATGTACTAAGGAAATTTGGTTTGCGATCAGATGGCTTGCGTTTTCACTATGGTTTGAATTTAAGTTTCTCTTCCTTGGACCGGGACAGCTATCTTACCTTTCGATGAATGACCGGCCGATCAATTGACGATGGATCTGGTTCGTGCCTTCATAGATCTGTGTGATTTTGGCATCGCGCATATAGCGTTCCACCGCGTAATCCTTGCAATAGCCATAACCGCCGTGTAGTTGCACCGCATCAGTCGTGATACGCATGGCCAGGTCGGAGGCCCGCATCTTCAACATGGATGCTTCAATACCCACATCTTCCTCACCCTGGTCTATCATGGCTCCAATTCGCCACAGCCAGCTTTCACACAAGGCTAGGTCCGTCGCCATATCAGCCAACATAAATTGGATGCCTTGAAAATCGATAATATTCTGGCCCGATTGCTGGCGCTTATTGATGTAGGCCACAGCTTCCTCGAAGGCGGCGCGGGCTATGCCAAGCGCATGGGCCGCGATCGAGGGGCGGGACTTATTCAAGGCGGTGAACAGAATTTTCAAGCCGTCGCCGGGCTCGCCCAATAAATTTTCTTGTGGGACACGTACGTCATCAAAGGACAAGGACACGGTGGAAGCAGCACGCTGGCCCATTTTGTCTTCTTTGCCTATGACGGACAGACCTGCGGCGCCCTTTTCAATCAGGATAACAGAAATCGCCTTCTTATCATTTTCAATCTCTGACCATTTGCCAAACAACACCAAAAGATCAGCGTGATCACCGGTGGAGATAAATGTTTTGCCACCCTGGACGATTATATGGTCGCCGTCAGGCACAAATCGGGTTTTCATGTGCGTGGCATCGGACCCCGCCGTGGGCTCAGTAATGCACAGGGAAGCGAGGCCGCCTTGAGCAATGCGCGGCAGAAATTGTGTTTTTTGTTGATGGTTGGCAAAATCGATGACTGGCTTGATCGCATGAAATGTGGTGCCCCAAATCAGGCCGGTGGCGGCACAGGCCTTTCCAATTTCCCGCACGGCGGCGAGGTAAGCGCAGTAGGTCATCTGCGCGCCGCCGTATTCTTCGGGGATGAACATGCCGTTCAGGCCCAGTTCGTTAATGCCGTCGATATTGTCCCAGGGAAATTCGCCGCTTTTATCGTAGGCTGTCGCGCGCGGGCCGATTTGATCTCGACACAGGGCGCGCACGGCGTCTAGTAGCAAACGTTCTTCTTCTGGCAGGTCGAGACTGTTATCTAGGCGATTGAGGACTTTCATTTGGCTGTCCTATTGATTGATGCTTTGCCCGCCATCTAAAAAGATGGTCTCTCCCGTCAGGCTCGGCAAATCCATGTCCACCAGCATAGCTACTAACCGGGCAACTTCCCCCACGCCGGCGGTATGGCCCACGGGAATGCGTCGCCGGACAAAATTCTTGAAGGTGTCATTGGCCATATAGTCAGCGTTCAGGTCTGTCGCTACAAACCCCGGTGCCACATTAAGTACCCGGATTTTGTCCTTGGCCCATTCTACGGCGAGGGTGCGGGTCAATGCCCCAAGGGCTGATTTGCTGCAGTTATAGGCAAGATTCCGTTTTGCCCCCAGCCGATCAAAGAACGATCCCAAATTGATAATCAGGCCTCCGCCATTGGCAACCATATGAGGATACGCTTCCCGACAGGCCAGGAACGGCCCGGTGATATTGGTTGCAAGTATTTTCTCAAAATCCGTCTTGGAGACTAAGGCACTAACGCCCTCGAGGTGAAGGCCCGCATTGTTGACCAAGACGTCGATCCGGCCAGCTTCCTTCACAAGTGTGTTGATGGCGGTGGAAATTTGATCCTCGTTCTCCATATTACATGGCAATTTAATAAGACGGCCCGACACTTCTTGATCCTCCGGGCCAATACCCTTGCGGGAAAGGCAGCCGACCACATGACCTTGGCTGGCAAGCTGCTCCACGATGCCCGAGCCAATGCCCCGGCTAGCTCCAGTGACGGCGACGACCTTGGCATCGGCCATGGCTATTTATCCTGGAATTTTGGCGTACGCTTCTCAAGGAAGGCCATCGCGCCCTCTGTTGAATCTTCTCCTTGGAAGGCTAATGTGTTCAGATCACGCTCGATTTGTAGACCTTCGGATAGTGAGGACTGATCCGCCCGCATAACCGCTTCGCGGCTGTAGCGCAACACTGGGAGGGAGAAACCGGCGAATTCACGCGCATATTCAACGGCTCCGTCTAGGACCGGGGTCTCGACGATGCGGTTGATCAGGCCCATACCCAGGGCTTCCTCGGCCCCTACCATGCGGCCGGTCATGACCATGTCCAAGGCACGGCCTTGGCCGATTAGCCGAGGCAGACGCTGAGTGCCGCCGTAGCCGGGTATCAGGCCCAACTTAATTTCCGGCACTCCCAGATTGGCATTGGCTGTAGCCACACGCAGAGTGCAGGCGGTGGCTAGTTCCAGTCCGCCGCCTAGGGCATAACCGTTAATCACGGCTAGCGAGGGTATGCGGAGATTGTCCAGCTTAGCGAAGGTATTCTGGCCGAATTCCGCCGCTTCCAGCGCCTCAACCACAGTGCGGCCCATGAATTCGGAGATGTCCGCGCCGGCACAGAAAGCTTTCTCCCCCGCCCCGGTGATCAAAAGCGCACGGGCATCGGACGCGGCGGCTTTGTCGATTGCTTCGCCGATATCTTTGACCACTTGCACACTTAAAGCATTCAGTGCCTCAGGACGGTTCAGGGTGATCAACGCTAGTTCATCTAACTGACTGTATTCAACAGGCATGGCAATATTTCCTCAAAGCGTGTTCATTTAAGTCTAAAGCCCGGAGATCTCGTCGCGCAACTCGGCCAAAAGTTCGCCACTCTTCTCTAGATGCGTAGCTTCGGATTCTAAAATGGCCATGAAGGCGCGGCGTTTCATGGCAATAATATCTATGCCCTGTGCTGCACCCTCCAATTCCGCAATGCGCGCGGGCGGAAAGGCGCCACGTTCGCCGGCCTCCGTCCCGGACTGATCGTCTGCGCCCTCCAATTCGGCACTGTTAATAACGATATCGATTACCCGCTCGGCACCATGCAGGCGACCCCACAGATAGTCGTTTTCCCGATGGCGTCGCGAGAAAAAGGCCGCAAAATGGCCTAAACCAACACCTCTCAAGATATCCTCGGCGCCTCCGTGATGCAGACTTTTGGCATCATCGGGTGAAATTCTGTCAACCCGAATTTCGTCGAATTCGCCGATATCCCGCCATGAAGTCACCGTAAAGGCGAGGACATCCCAAAACGCAAAGCCAAGGAAACTATTCAACAGCCCTCTTTGCGCAGGGCCTGATAATCCAGCGGACTTCAAGTTTTTGAGCACTCGGTCGACCCGGTGGGCTATGCCACTAAGGTCGAAGTCGTCCGCCAACAAGCCGATTAACGCACCG
>CAJWZI010000306.1 GCA_913049615.1 uncultured Alphaproteobacteria bacterium
ACCCGTGGGATAGCAGGATTGGTAGCCCGTCGCTGCTGCTATCTTCAAAATACAGGCGAGCGGCACCCTGGTCGATGTGCGGCATAAGATCTTCCCCATAAATTGTCCATCCCCTGCTTGGTAGCATCGCCTAGCGCGTGAGGACGGATGCCTCATGTTAGCGATAGCACTCCAGTCAATCTAGCGTAGCTAGAATCTAAAAATGCAATTAAGTCGCATTATTATGGATGTTATTTTAGCATTGATTTTCTACGAAATGGTTTGCTCGAGTGCCAAATGCGAATGTCAGTTGGTGAAAACGCGTGTCTACCGTGATTTGAAAATTCGAAGAAGTTGCCACGTCGAGGCATTGAACGCCGCCCTAAAGATATTTAGGATGCGTCATCCGGAAATCTCGGTAACCGGGTCTGAACTATAATTTGTGGCTGGCTCGTGCCCTAAATCGCGTGGTTCAGAGCCAAATCGAAGGCATCGAAATTTCGCAGGGCATACCCCTCGGCAAGATCAGTTTGCCGGTTCATCATCAAAGGAACTCTTTGCTCTGATATTCCGCCGTGGGAGCGCAAAGGTTCCGTCAAGGCAGACAGATCGTGGCGATCCGTGGATGTTCCTATGGTGTGGTCTTGCTTGGAAACTAAAACTAAGTCCCCAAGCCGGTCGGCAGGTAATTCGAAACGTTCCGCCGCGCTGTGACGATCCAGGACTAGTTCCATTCCATGCACAGCCGACAGACGCCCTAATAGATCTGTCAGGTCTGAACCCTCAGGTAGATATGCTGTGGCGTAGGAGCCTAAGGCGCCGTGATGTACAACATAGGGATCGGTAATGGGCAAGATCACACGTGCCACGCCCGCTCCAAGCCATTCGTCCAGCAAGGTTTGCAGATAGATTACTTTTGGCGTACCCGTGCCGTCATGTTTGGCGTTCATGCCATGATCCGCCGTCGCGACGATAGTGCACCCCATGGCATCCAACTGGCTCAGGTACGTATCCAACAAAGCATAAAAGTCGTTGGCGATGGGCGAACCTATCGCGTGTTTGTGTTGAATATAGTCAGTGGTTGAAAGATACATTAGCTCCGGTCGGTGGGACTCCATAATCTTGACCCCTGCGGCTAAGACAAAACCGCTCAAGGCCGCGCTGTAAACATCGGGCACATCAAGGCCAACCATTTCCGGTATGCCGTCGATCCCGTTTTCAACCAGGGTAGCCTGATCCGCTAGTTCGGATGAAAAACAGATGCCCCGTTCGCCAATCTTCAGGCCGTGACCTAGCAGACGCCGCAATTTGTCCTTGGCGGTGATTGTAACAATGGTTGCTCCGGCTTGTTGAAAGGCGGCAAATAATGTAGGCGCGCGGAGGAAACGCGGCTCGTTCATCATCACTTCGTTACCGGAGTCCGGATCCAGGAAAAAGTTGCCGCAGATACCATGCACGCTGGGTGGGGCGCCGGTGACAATAGATAGATTATTAGGATTGGTGAAACTAGGTACCACACTGTCCGCTAGACGGTTGGTGCACTCCGCAAGGACTTTGGCAAAGAAGGGCGTGACACCGGCGTCGGCCGCAGCTTCAATATAACCGGGTTGCGAACCATCGATGCAAAGTACGACTACGGGCTGCTCTGGCCAGGCATAGTTACGGCCGTTAACAGAAATATTTTGGGGCCTATTCACCGATTAATCAGATCTGCATTGAAATTCCGGGCCGGATCCATTTCCGGCACCATTCGGCCCAATGGCTTGGCTGCATCGGAACAGGACCGGGGCAGGAACCGGCCATCGCCGCGTTCGGCTTGCAATGTATTGTCTTGCACGACGATCTTTCCTCGGCTCAGGACGATGGTGGGCCATCCTTTGATCTTAATCCCAGCGTAAGGGGTGTAACCGACATTATCATGCAGCATGGCATGTTCTATGGTCTGTTCCAGATCCGGGTCCCAAATAGCAATATCCGCGTCAGAACCGACGGCGATAGTGCCTTTTTGGGGGTGCAAACCATACAATTTGGCAACGTTTGTTGAGGTCAGGGCCACGAACCGGTTCAGGTCGATGCGCCCCTTGCCCACACCCTCGGAAAACAGCAACGGCAGGCGCAGTTCGATGCCAGGCACGCCGTTGGCGATTTGCTTAAATGTTGGTTGGGGTCCAGCCTTCAGCTTGCCACTCTCGTCATAGCGGTATGGCGCGTGGTCTGACGAGAAAACGTCGAATGTGCCATTGGCCAGACCGCGCCACATGGCCTCCTGGTCATTGGCATCGCGCGGCGGCGGACTGCAACAGAACATGGCGCCGTCCATGCCGTCGCGTTCAAGGTCTTGCGCTGTCAGAAATAGATATTGGGGGCATGTTTCTGCAAAAATCTTCAGGCCCTTGTCCTGTGCTTGGCGGATTTCATCCATGGCTGCCTCGGACGACACATGAACCACCAGGATCGGCTGATCCATAAGATTAGAGAGAGCAATGGCACGGTGGGCCGCTTCGCCCTCGCCGGTGCGTGAATGACTGACAGCGTGGTATTGTGGTTGCCAGTGACCACCGTCCAAGAGTTTTTCGCTCAACCAACGGATCATGTCATGGTTCTCGGCATGCACCATTACCATCGCGCCTTCGCGGCGTGCGGCAGACAATACCTGCAGCATTTGGTAGTCATCGAGGCGCAGATCGTCGTAGGTCATATAGACCTTGAATGACGTATACCCATCCTTGATCAGGGCCGGTAGCTCCTGGCCGATTACCTGATCCGTGGGGTCGGAAATGATCAAGTGAAAGCCATAATCGATTACCGCCTTTGGCCCGGCGCAGGCGTGATAGTTCTCGACCACTTGTCGTATGGATTCGCCCCGTTGTTGGGCGGCGAATGGTATGACGGTGGTTGTGCCGCCAAAAACGGCGGAAACGGTGCCGGAATAGAAATCATCCGCTGTCATCACGCCGTTGGAAGAAATTTGTTCAATATGGCAATGGCCCTCCACACCCCCCGGGAGCACTAACTTGCCCTTGGCGTCGATCTCGTGAACGCCATTGCCCAGATCCTCTCCTAAGGCCACAATTCGTCCATCCTTTACGGCGACATCCGCCGCGAAGGTGTCGGCCGCTGTGGCTACGGTGCCATTCCGTACAAGCAAATCAAAATTGGGCATTCATGGGTCTCCTTTTTGCTGGTCTATTCTCCTGCCTTGTTTGGGGTTAAGGCAATAGGGTATGTGTTAAACTGCGAGCCTTAGAATCGAGGGTAAGTGTTATGGCGGATTTATTGGGGATGGACCCGGCCCGTATAGAACGGCTGCGCAGTCCGGAGCGGCTGGCATATTTCGATCCGGCGAAAATCTGGCAGGTTTTGAATCCAGGCCAGAATTCTACGGTCCTCGACATCGGCGCCGGCGTCGGCTACGTGACCCTGCCGTTCGCCAAGGATTATCCAAGTGCCAAGGTTTACGGCTGTGACATTCTCGAAGGCATGGTGGGCCTGCTTGCCAGGGATGCGGTGGATCGAGGCTTGAATAACCTGGAAACAATTCTGATGCAGCCGAACTGCGTTCCCTTACCGGACGG
>CAJWZI010000307.1 GCA_913049615.1 uncultured Alphaproteobacteria bacterium
TGCTTATGTTGAATATCTAAACCTGTGGCTTCCGAAACAGAACTGAAAGGTAATGCTATGACCGCCTCACCAGAGCTACAACGTCAAATGTTGCGCCGGATGCAGACCATTCGCCGCTTTGAGGAGCGTGCCTCGGATGACTATCATTCGGGCGATATCTATGGGGTTGTACATTGTTACATTGGCGAGGAGGCCGTTGCCGTCGGTGTCTGTTCCGCTCTTAGGGGTGAAGACCAGATCATTTCAAACCATCGTGGCCATGGACATTGTATAGCGAAGGGCGCCGACCTAAATCGCATGATGGCGGAGTTGTATGGCCGTCAAGATGGCTTTTGTAAAGGCAAGGGTGGCAGCATGCATATCGCAGATTTCTCAATTGGCATGCTGGGTGCTAACGGTATTGTGGGTGGTGGAATTTCGATCATTACCGGCGCCGGACTGGCGGCGCAGATGGAGGGCAGTGACAGTGTCGCAGTTGGCTTTTTTGGCGATGGAGCGTCTAACGCTGGCTCTTTCCACGAATCCCTGAATATCGCTTCTCGCTGGAATCTGCCGGTGGTTTATGTTTGCGAGCATAATTCGTGGGCTGCAAATACCTCAGCTAAGATGACCCATTCCCAGGATGATGTGGCCGGTCGGGGTTCCAGCTACGGCATGCCGGGGATTGTGGTCGACGGCAATGATGTTCTTGCCGTCTACGATGCGGCCTGCGAGGCTGTGGCCCGGGCCCGTGCCGGAGACGGGCCAACGTTGCTGGAGTGTAAGACTTACCGGCATCGGGCCCACACGGAACGACCAGGCGCTGTCGACCCAAGGCCGGAAGCAGAGGTTGCCGCCTGGATAGAACGTGATCCAATTACCCTATTAATCGACCACCTAAAGCGGCAACAGGGTCAGTACAGTGACGAGGAATTTCAGGCCATGGATGATGAGATTTTAGCTGAAATCAAGGCTTCAGTGACCTACGCTAAGGCTAGTCCGTTTCCCGAACCAGATGCGGCCCTAGATGATGTCTTTGCGGATTGAGGGAGGGAATTATGAGCATGCGAGAGATTTCATACGCCCATGCCGGAATGGAGGCTCTGGCCGAGGAGTTGCGCCGGGACCCCAAGACTATTCATTTGGCCACGGATGCGCCACCTTCCTTGGTGCAGGAATTCGGAGAAGCGCGCGTCCGCGCTACACCGATCACCGAGAATGCCTTCTCCGGCATCGCGATAGGTGCGGCGGGATCGGGAATGCGGCCCATTGTTAATTGGCACATGGTCACCTTCTGTTTTGTTGCCATGGATCAGATCGTCAATCAGGCCAGCAAGATCCATTATATGTTTGGTGGACAGCAGGCTTTTCCCATTACCTTCCGATCCTCGGTAGGCGGCGGCACCGGACTGGCAGCGCAGCATTCACAAAGCCCCTATTCCATGTTCATGAACCTGGCCGGATTGAAAATGATCCTCCCCTCCACGCCCTACGACATGAAGGGCTTGCTGAAGTCTGCGATCCGCGACAACAACCCAGTGCTTTCATTTGAATCGTCACGGCTCATGGGATTTACGGGCGAGGTGCCGGAAGAGGATTATACCATTCCCATCGGCGTGGCGGACGTGAAACGTGAAGGCAGTGACGTCACCGTCGTTGCCTTGGCCTGGCTGGTGCACGAGGCGTTGGCAGCAGCGGAGGAATTGGACAAGGAAGGTGTCTCCGTCGAGGTAATCGACCCGAGATCGTTGTTTCCTCTCGACAGAGAAACCATCCGCTTATCGGTACAAAAAACCGGCTGTCTAGTTGTCGCCGACGAGGCGGGACCTACGGCGGGTGCATCCGCTGAAATTGCTGCACTGGTGACCGAGGATGCTGAGACCTTTAAGTCCATGACGGCACCGCCCAAACGTGTCTGCGCCCTGCAGGTGCCAATCCCATATACGCCCACGCTGGAGAACCATGTGTTTCCCGACCGAAACCGAATTATCGCGGGGATAAGGGAGGTGATGGGATTTCGGTCAGACTGATTTTCATATCGGTTGTTTCTTGGCTATGGCTACGTTATTTGCGGCTTTGTTCTCGTTGCCGTAGTGATAACAAGATTTGAATCACAGGCTTAAATTGGTCCTTCTAGAAACCGCTTTAACACGTTCATGGTCAGTTTCGAGATGCTATTGTCACCACTGTTCCATGGCAGGCAGCCGCAGTAGGTGATGGAGCCGGTGGAGAATACTTGGCCGCCGCCGGGCACCTTGAAATAGATCATATCTGCGCGGATTAAGTCCTCGGTACTTTCTTTTGCCCAGTTTGTGACGTGGGTCAGCATCTCTTCCGGCACGAGGATAGTCTGGTCATCGTGATTTTCGGAGCGTGCAATAACTACGGCGTCTTCCGGCGTGCCCAGACGGTGGTCGACACGATCCAATTCAAAACCGGCGGCGCCGCCGCCACTAAGGCCGAAGCCGCCGATGGTTTCTTCATCTATCCCTTCGAATATCCAGGCCAGTTCTGGTTCTTTCGAGGCTTCCAGGCGCCGGTAATATGAGGCGGTAAAATTACCCTGGGCGGTGAAGCCCAGTCCGGCAATAGTCTGAGGTGGGCGGCCGTTGCGTCGCCACATGCCACCATAATTGCCGTCGAAGGCGTTGAAATATTCGCCCGGTTCAGCTGCCCAGGCCCGGATGCCGCCTTCACCGCGGCGGATTTCGATAGCGCCGGTTTCGCTTTCATGCACGGCAATTCGCCAGTAAAAGCCGTTGCCGCCCAGATACATCAGGTTACCCCCTTGATCGCGGTATGCCTCGATGGCATCCAGGGTATTGGCGGTATGGTATTCAGGATGGCTCCCCGTGGTAACAACATTGTAGGATTGCAATGCGGCGACGCCGTCTTCGTGCAGCTCCCGGTCTGTAATGATGTCGTAGTCAACACCCATTTGATCAAGCCAGGTGAGTAAATGCCCATCGGCGGGTAGGTGGCGTAGACCGCTATCTTCGCCAATGCCGGTGGAAAGATAACCGGGCCGAACATTGAACAGGGGACGCATGTGCGAGGCATGACAGATGCCGCTACCATCACCATGGAAGTTATAAGTGGACATGCCGTATTCCTGGTGGACGGCCGGGTTCCAAGGATAGGCATCCCATTCCGAGACCCGTGTATGCCATGATTCGTGATAGGTGGGGCGGGCGTAGTTGCCATAAATCACGTAAGTGAAGGTAGAGACCAGGACGCAAAGCTTGGCCGTCGGTTGGCCCAATGGAGAACAGACAAAAAACGGAATTGAATCCTCATGGCCGTTACAGCTAATGCGCGCAATATAGGCGCCGCTGGGCAGGTCGTCGGGGATGGTGAAGGTGAAATCAGTCTCCCAACCGAAATCATAGATATCATCGTCATGAAAATGTATGGCGCCGTAATGCTCCGGCCGGTGACGGAAGCACATATCCTCTCCCGTCCAGTTTGCTCCGGTCATAGCCCGCGCAGGAAGGTTAACGATCCGTCCGTGTAGGCCGTTGGGGCCGTTGTCGTGAATACGGATGGAAGAAAAATCACGGGC
>CAJWZI010000308.1 GCA_913049615.1 uncultured Alphaproteobacteria bacterium
CAGGTATGCTGCCGCCCTCATTAAAATTCAGAGTGTTCGGGCGGTGGGCCGGGCAATTTTGACCACGACATAAACTACGAGGCAGTAAAGGACGGCACCACGCGCCTGCCCATTGACCAAAATTTTCCATGTTCAAGACCGCTCAGACAAAAGCCCATATGCGCAGGAACTCACAATTTGATAAGATCGTTCCACCAGTGTAACTAAATCTTATTGGAGATCGTCCGGTGGCGCATAATCATATAGACATGTCGAGCAAGGTGGTGGTCATAACCGGTGGCAGTCGTGGACTGGGCCGTGCCATGGCTCTAGCCTTCGCAAAAGCTGGCGCTGATCTGGTGATTACATCCCGCAAGATCGAAAGCTGCATAGCCACTGCCACCGAAATTGAGGCGTTGGGTCGGCAAGCCATGGCCCATGCGTGCCACGTGGGTTATTGGGAACAATGCGACGCGCTTGTAGATGCCGTTTATGAAAGGTTCGGCAAGATCGACGTGATGATCAACAACGCCGGCATGTCACCACACTATGGCCGCCCAACGGATATCCCCGAAGCTTTGTATGACAAGGTCCTGGATGTGAACCTTAAGGGTCCCTTCCGACTGTGCGCCAATGTGGGACAGCGTATGGTGAACGCCGGCGGTGGCGCAATTATCAATGTTTCTTCAACCGCTGCAATCCGTCCGCGCAAGGACATCATCACCTATGCCGCCGCGAAGGCCGGCGTGAACGCGATTACGGAAGCCTTCGCCGATGCCTTTGGTCCCACAGTGCGGGTGAATTGCATCATGCCAGGCCCATTCTTGACCGACATCTCCAAGGCCTGGGACATGGAAGCCTTCAAAATCCGAGCCCGCGACAGCATCGCTCTGCAGCGCGGCGGTGAAGCTGAAGAAGTTGCGGCGGCGGCGCTGTACCTGGGCTCGGATGCCTCAAGCTACACCACCGGTGCCATTCTCAAGATCGATGGTGGATCGATGAATTAGAATTTCATCGGTTCAAACATTTTGCTGAATTAGATGGCCTATCGCCCCGGCTATTGTTTTCTTAAAGAAGGAAGATCGCGCGGCCCTGCACCTCGTCCGGACCATTATAAATGAGAAACGCCCAAGCCTTTGATAGCGCTGCCGCACGACGCGTCAGCATTACTCAGTCCAATCACGACCATTAACTTCCGCCACATAGGCAAAATCCATGTAGTGTTACCAGACTTCCTTAAAGGGACGTAGGTCCATGTTAAAGGTCCAGGCGGAACGGGGCTGTTGCGAGACCTGAAATATGCTTTCCGCTAGGTCATCGGGCTTAGCGAAATCCTCGTCCTTCAGATGGGGTCTGCTGCGGCGCGTCCAACGTAAGTCAATCACCGCGTCGATCATCACATAGGCCACATGAATGCCCTTGGGGCCCAGGTCCCGGGCCATGGATTCGGCCAAAATACGTTGCGCCGCCTTGGTAGGTGCAAATCCGGAATAATCTGGCTTGCCGCGAAAGGCCGACGTATTACCGGTGACGATAATAGCTCCGCTACCACGGTTAACCATGTCGGCGGCAACAGCGCGGGCCAAGTACAACAAACTCATGGTATTAACCCGAAAGGCCTCTTCCATATCCTTCGGGTCAATTTCCTGAAAGGTGCCAAAGACCCCGCGAGGCGCGTTGTGCACCACCACGTCTGGCACGCCCATTTCAGACATACAGGTGGCCACGGCTTCATTGATGGCAGCTTCGTTGGAGACATCGCAAGGAATAGCCAGGCTGCCGTCTAGCTTTGCTTCAAATTCTTTCAGGCGCCCTTCGGATCGAGCTAGAAGAGCGACGCGGTAACCAGCAGTGGCAAAACGGCGTGCCACCGCTCCACCCGTGCCGCGGCCAACGCCAGCCACCAGTGCGACCGGTGCGGTCATATCATGAGTACCGAAGCGCCGGCATAACGGGCTTGCGGCCCCAATGCTTCTTCAATACGAAGCAACTGGTTATACTTGGCCAGGCGATCCGACCGTGCGAGAGAGCCAGCCTTTATTTGACCACAGTTCGTGGCAACAGCTAGATCGGCTATCGTGACATCCTCGGTTTCGCCGGATCGATGGGACATCACGGCACGATAGGACGCCTTGTGCGCCATTTCGACGGCCTCCAAGGTCTCGGACAAGGTACCAATCTGATTGACCTTGACTAGGATGGCATTGGCCACGCCCTTTTCTATACCCTGTGCGAGACGCACCGGGTTTGTGACGAACAGGTCATCGCCGACCAGTTGAACCTGATCGCCGACAGCCTGGGTTAGTGCATCCCAGCCAGCCCAGTCATCCTCAGCCATTCCGTCTTCGATCGAGATGATCGGGTAGCGATCAACCAGATCCTGGTAATAGGCCGTCATTTCGCCGCCGTCCAAAACCCTGCCCTCACCGTCAAGGTGATACTTGCCGTTCCTATAGAATTCCGTGGAGGCAGGATCGAGGGCCAAAAAAATTTCTTCGCCGGGTCGATAGCCAGCCGTCTCAATTGCCCGCATGACGAAACCCATTGCTTCGTCGGCGCTTTTCAGCATCGGTGCGAAACCACCCTCGTCACCCACATTGATGTTGTGTCCAGCGTCCTTCAAAGCGCCGCGAAGGGTATGAAAGACCTCTGCCCCCATGCGCAGCCCTTCCCGAAAACTTTCGGCACGGACAGGCATGATCATGAATTCCTGAATATCGATAGGGTTGTCTGCATGGACGCCGCCATTGACGATATTCATCATGGGCACGGGCAAGGACCGCGCATCAACACCACCCACATAGCGATACAATGGCAAACCTGCATCCATGGCTGCCGCCTTAGCCACCGCAAGGCTGACCCCTAGAATTGCATTGGCGCCCAGGGCAGCCTTGTTGGGCGTGCCGTCCAGATCACACATTATGGTATCGATCTTAGACTGATCATCCGCATCAAGGCCTGACAAAGCATCAAACAACTCGCCGTTTACCGCCTCGACGGCACCTTCTACGCCCTTGCCCATGTATCGGTTGCCGCCATCGCGTTTTTCAACTGCCTCAAAAGCACCCGTTGACGCGCCGGACGGAACTGCCGCGCGACCCGTAGCACCACTGTCCAACGTCACTTCCACCTCAACCGTGGGATTGCCCCGGCTGTCGAGAATTTCTCGACCGACAATATCGATTATTCCACTCATCGAATTTTCCTTAGAACCCTTTCAGGGGCTCTTACCCGTTGTGAATGGCAGTGTCAAAGTTCCGGATCAATGATCAATACCGACAATTCTGCAACCAACTAATTGAATTTCCTATGACTACCTCCGAGACGATCCAAAAGGAGACTGACGACCAATATTCGCGACCACAATCTGACAACCTGACGTCGCCTGGACGGCGAAAACACGGCCCCTGTCAAGCGATCATCAAGAAAGCGCCTCCGGCCAAGGACAACTTACTAGATCGCATGGCGTATACATGTTCCAACGACTAGTAGTTATCGTCGTATAGAAATTGGTGATGGACTGAAATTCCCATCAAGGTATTCCCCTGAA